>DATIOB010000326.1:0-4340 GCA_035473605.1 Conexibacter sp. | reverse complement strand
GGGTTGGTCGGCGATCACTCTCAGCTTCTGGACGCCCTTGGCGCGGCGGTACTTCTTCATCGCCACCTGCGCCAGGCCCCACTCCTCGTCGACGAAGAACCGGGCGCCCTGGAGCGGGTTCCCGTTCGTCGGCGCGACCGGCAGACCGAGCGGGTTGACGAGGTCGCGCTGGTCGGGCGTGCCGATCGCGTCGTTGTCGATGATCGTGAGGATGCCGCGGTTCGGCTCCCCGAGGCGCGCGTTGTACGGCCCGTAGATCCCGACCTTGACCGTCTCGGGACCTTCGACGATCGTGTCGTCGACGATCGGGATGCGGAAGGCGGCCTCGGCCTGACCGGGCGCGAAGTCGAGTCTGCCCTGGACCGGCTTCCAGTCCTGGTTGGCCTCGGCGCTGCGATCGTAGTAGGCGTCGTAGCGGATCTCTCCGCGGCCGCTCGTGTCGTCGCGCACGACGGTGATGACGGCCTCGCCGTCGCCTTCGTTGACCGTGTAGCGGTCGGAGGTGAGACGGACCGTGCCGCCGGCGGAGGCGGCGGCCGGCACGAGCAGCAGGACGGCGAACACCGCTGCGGCGAGACGGAACAGGATTCTGGGCATGGAGGCGGGGGAGGGGACGGTGGGGACGGGAACGTGCGACTTCCCCCCGAGATCGACCGGGGACCGCCGACAGTTGAGGAACACGGTCGGTCTGCGGACGGATCGCTGAGCCGCCGCGGATTCCTCCCGCCCGCGGGCGGGCGGGAGAAGTCCGTCCCGGCCCGGTCCGTCCTGGCCCGCCGGGGCCGGTCAGCCGCGGACGCTGTAGCGCGTCCCGGCCGTCAGCGCGAGCTGCGCCACGCCGATCGCGGCCAGCACGAGCGCGGCCGCGGCATCGGCCGACAGGGCCAGCGGCAGGGCGACGAGCACCGTGCCGAACGCCAGCGCGTAGTCGAAGCCCTGATGGGCGGTGACGTCGCGCGGCGCGGTCGTGTCGAGCGCGAGGCCGATCGCAAGCGCCCCGATCAGCACCGACAGGACCGTTCCTGCCGGCGTGAAGCCGAGTGCGAATGGAGCGACCAGCGCCAGCACGCCGATGAGCAACTCGAACGCGCCATGAAGCGAGAGTGAGAGGGGTCGCAGAACAGTCATAGTGCCGTCGATGGTGGGGATTCCGGCGACGGATGACTGTGAGGGTCCTCACATGCACGCCAGCGTGCAGTGGACCGCCGACAGCAGTTGGTGACCGCACCGGCGCCCGCTCCCGGTACCGTGTCTGCGCGGTGACGACGAAGATCCGACTCGACACGCTGCTCGCCGAGCGAGGGGTCTTCGCCTCGCGTTCGCGCGCGGCCGCCTCCGTGCTCGCCGGCGAAGTCCTGATCGGCGGCGACCGCCGCCGGGCGGAGAAGCCCGGCCAGCTCGTCGCCGCCGACGTCGAGCTCGACGTCACGGCCGCGCCCGCGTTCGTCTCCCGCGGCGGCAGAAAGCTCGCCAACGCGCTCGACGGGATCGCGCTCGACGTCGCCGGCCGCCAGGCGCTCGACGTCGGCGCCTCGACCGGTGGCTTCACCGACTGCCTGCTGCAGCGCGGTGCCGCGCACGTCGTCGCGCTCGACGTCGCCTACGGCGAGCTGCACTGGCAGATCCGCACCGACGAGCGCGTGACGGTGCTGGAGCGCGCCAACGCGCGCCGGCTCGAGCGCGACCACCTGCCGTACGCGCCCGACCTCGTCGTCGCCGACGTGTCGTTCATCTCCTTGACGAAGATCCTGCCGGCCGTGCTGGCGAGCACCGCCGCGCGCTTCGACGCGCTGATGATGGTCAAGCCCCAGTTCGAGGTCGGCCGCGAGCGCGTCGGCAAGGGCGGGGTCGTGCGCGACGCCGCCGATCGCCGCGCGGCGCTGATCGCGGTCGGCGCGGCGGCGCAGGAGCTGGGCGCGGCGGTGCTCGGCTACGTCTCCTCGGGCCTGCCTGGCCCGAAGGGCAACAGAGAGACGTTCGTGTGGCTCGCCGAGGGCGCCCGTTCGGGCGCCGTCGCGGACCTCGAGTCGGCAGCCCGAGAGGTGGAACCACATGAGTGAACGCAAGGTTGCGACGGTCTTCACGCACCGTCGCCCGACGGAGACCAGCGCCGCCCTCGGCGAGCTGGTCGCAGCCGCGCGCGCGGCGGGCTTCACGCTGCGCTTCTCGCCCGAGGAGACGATCAAGCACGGTCTCCAGGCGGAGCCGGGGATCGAGATCGACGCGCTGCCGGCGCCGGACGCCGACCTCTGCGTCGTGCTCGGCGGCGACGGCACGATCCTGCACGGCCTGCGCACGTACGCGCGCACCGGTGTGCCGGTCTTCGGCGTCAACTACGGCGAGGTCGGCTTCCTCGCCACCGTCGACCCCGACGGCGACGTCGGGCGCGGGCTGCGGAGAGCGTTCGCGGGCGACTTCGAGGTGCTGTCGCTGCCCGGGATCGAGGCGCAGAGCGGCGGCGGCGAGTGGCTGGCGATGAACGACGTCTCGTTCCAGCGCCAGCAGGGCCTGCGCGTCGCGGACCTCGCGGTCGAGGTCGGCGACGAGGAGGTCGCCCGCGTCCGCTGCGACGGGCTCGTCGTCGCCACGCCGGCGGGCTCGACCGGCTACAACCTCGCCAACGGCGGTCCCGTGATGGCGTGGGGAGTGGAGGGGCTCGCCGTCTCCTACATCGCGCCGCACTCGTTGACGGCGCGCGCGCTGGTCGTCGCGCCGGCCGACCCGATCACGATCCGCAACCGCTCGCGCGAGGAGCCGGTCGACGTCTCGATCGACGGCCGTCCCGTCTGCGAGCTGCTGCCCGGCGGCGCGCTGTCGGCCCGCTTCCGCCACGACGTCGGGTCGCTGGCGCAGGCGCAGGACGCGAGCTTCTACCACCGCCTGCGTGAGAAGTTCGGGCGGCTGGCGTCGGGCCACTGATCCGCACGTGTGTTCTTGCGAACACACGTTCCGTCCGACGGCTCTGATGCACTCCCGCGCATGCTTCACGAGCTGCGTGTCGAGAACCTCCTGCTGATCGAGCGGGCCGAGCTGCGCCTCGGGCCCGGCCTCAACGTGCTGACCGGCGAGACCGGCGCCGGCAAGACGATGCTGGCGCATGCGCTCGACCTGCTGCTGGGCGGCAAGGCGCGCAGCGGGATCGTGCGGCCCGGGGCCGCCGAGGCGTACGTCGAGGGCGTCTTCGACTTCCCCGAGCGATTGCGGGCGGCGCTCGGCGACCGCCTGCCCGACGACGCCGAGGAGCTGGTGCTGGCACGGCGCGTGTGGGCCGACGGCCGCACCCGCGCCTATCTCAACGGCCGCTCGGCGACGGTCGCGGAGCTGCGCGAGATCGGCGGCGAGCTGCTCGCCTTCTACGGCCAGCACGAGCACCGCAAGCTGATGCTCGCCTCCGCGCAGCTGGAGATCGTCGACGGCTTCTGCGGCCCCGCGCAGCGCGCACTGCGCGCGCGGGCGGCCGAGGCGCACGCCGAGCTGCGGGCGCTGACGCGGCGGGCCGAGGAGCTGGGTGCGATCGGCGGCGCGCGCGAGCGCGAGCTGGATCTGCTCGAGTACGAGCTGCGCGAGATCGAAGAGGTCGACCCGAGCGAGAGCGAGCAGGCCGAGCTGGAGCGCGAGGCGGAGCGGCTGCGCCACCTCGAGGGGCTGCGCGGCGCGGCGATCGCCGGGGCCGAGGCGATCATGCCCGACAGCGGGGAGAGCGGGGCGAGCGCGCTGCTCGCCACCGCCGTCGCCGCCCTCGACGGGATCGCCGGCGTCGACCCGGAGCTGGATCCGCTGATCGAGCGCTACCGGGCGCTGGCGCTGGAGGCCGACGACCTCGCGACCGAGCTGCGCGGCTACGAGCAGGGCGTCGAAGGGGAGCCGGGCCGGCTCGACGAGGTCGAGGAGCGGCTGACGGCGCTGCAGCGGCTGGAGCGCAAGCACGGCGGCACGATCGCGGCGGTGCTCGCGCATGCCGCCGAGTGCCGCGCGCGGCGCGACGAGCTGACCGGCGCCGAGGCGGCGCTGGAGGAGACGCGCGCGCAGCTGGAGCAGTCGCGCGGACGGCTGCTCGCCGTCGCGCACGAGCTGCGGGCGGCGCGCGAGGCGGCCGCGCCGGCGCTGGCGGAGGCGGTGCGCGAACGGCTCGGAGAGCTGGCGATGGCCGGGGCGACCTTCGAGGTCGCGCTGTCGGAGCGCGAGGAGCCCAACGCGACCGGCGGGGACACCGTCGAGCTGCTGATCGCGGCCAACCCGGGCGTGCCCGCCGGGCCGCTGCGTGACGTGGCGTCCGGGGGCGAGACCTCGCGCGTGATGCTGGCGCTGCTCGGCGTCGCCAACGCCGACGTGCAGGACGG
>DATIOB010000325.1:0-14381 GCA_035473605.1 Conexibacter sp. | reverse complement strand
GTCGTCGACTCGCGCCGGCGCGGGCTGCTGCCGACGAGCGCCGCGCAGGCGCCGCGGGAGGCGCGCTGCGCCGACGGCCGGCTGGAGCTGGAGATCTGGTTCGAGCGGATCGAGCACGCGCAGGTGCTGCTGGGGCTCGGCGCCGCCGTCGAGGTGCTGGCGCCGCCGCAGCTGCGTGCGAGCCTGGCCGCGCACGCCGCGGAGCTGGCCGCGCTCTACCGCCCCGCGCTCGAACATACGTCCAGGGGGTGAATGTTCTGGAGGCCACGCCGACTACCGGGACGTGACCCAGTTCACCTTCCGCCTCGAACGCGTGCGCGCACTCCGCGAGCGCGGCGAGGATCTCGCCAAGCAGGAGCTGGCCGGCGCGATGCTGCGCCGCACGAGCTGCGAAGAGCGGCTGCGCGAGACCGGCGTCGAGCTCGACGCCGCGCGTGACCGTCAGCGCGACCTCTCCGCGGTCGCCGTCAGCGCGCAGGACCTGATCGCGCGTCAGCAGTACCTCGAGCGCGTCGAGCGCAACCGCGTCCAGGGTCAGCAGGAGCTGGTCCAGTTCGAGGCCGAGGTCGACGCGCGCCGCGTGTCGCTGCGCGAGGCTGCGCGCGACCGCCAGGCGCTCGAGCGGCTGAAGGAGAGACGGCGCCTCGACCACGCGCGCGAGACGGCGCGCGTGGAAGGCGCCGAGATGGACGAGATCGCGCTCACGCTTCACCGCCGGAGAGCGTCGTGAGCGTCGGCGCCGTCGATGCGACCGCCGCTGTCGGGACCGGTGCGCAGAACGCCGTCGCGCGGATCGCCGAGCTGCAGCAGCTGGTCGCGCGCGCCCATGCGCTGCCGCAGGCCAGCAGCACCGCCGCGACGACCGGCACCCCCGACTTCGCCTCCGTGCTCGCCGGCTCCAACGCCGGCCTCGGCGGCGCGATCGCCGGCGCGCCCGCGCCGTTCGGCATCACGCCGCCCGCGACGACCGTGCCGGCCGCGGCCGGCACCGGCGCCCTCGGCGGCGAGCCGAGCGCCTACGACGGCCTGATCGTCGCCGCCGCGCAGCGCCACGGGCTCGACCCCGCGCTGCTGAAGGGCCTGATCCGCGCCGAGTCGAACTTCGACCCGAGCGTCACCAGCTCCGCCGGCGCCGCCGGCCTCGTGCAGCTGATGCCCGGCACCGCGGCGTCGCTCGGCGTCACCGACCGCCTCGATCCGGCGCAGTCGATCGAGGGCGGCGCGAAGTACCTGCGCCAGCAGCTCGACGCCTTCGGCGGCGACGTCACGAAGGCGCTCGCCGCCTACAACGCCGGTCCCGGCGCCGTCACCAGATACAACGGCGTGCCGCCGTACGCCGAGACGCAGGCGTACGTGCAGAAGGTCCAGGCCTACGCCGACGAGTACCGCGTCGCCGCGCCGGCCGTCGCGACCGTGCCGGCCGCCCCGGGCGCCGCGCCGACGACCGCACCCCTCTTCGCCTCAGCACTCCCAACGACCGGATCGGGAACGATCACATGAGCATGATCATCGCTCCGCCGGCGCCCCCGCCGCCGGCGAGTCAGGGTCCGCCGAAGAAGGGCGGCTCCGCTCCACCCGGTGGCGACCCGTTCGCCTCGGTACTCGACAGACAGGCCCGGACCGCCTCTGCGGAAGGCCTCACGAAGCAGGATGCCGGTGAAGCCGGCGGCGTGAGCGGACGGGGCGATGTTCCCGCCGCCGACACGTCGCAGCCGCAGCAGGTGGGCACGGATGCCGTGGCGCCGGGCGTGGAGGGGACGGATCCCGCCGCGCTCGCCGCTGCGCTCAACTCGCTCCTCAACGGCACGACGCCGGCGCCGACCGCGCCGGTCGCCGCGACGCCGGAAGCAGCCGCGGCAGCGGCCGCGCCCGCCGCGGTGCCGGCCGAGCCGACCGCGGTGGCACCGCTGCCGGCCGTCGCCGTGCCGGTGGCGCAGGCCGCGGTCGAGACCCCGGCGCTGCCCGCCGCGGGCGAGCAGCCCGCGACGCCGGTGGAGCCGGCCGCGCCCGCGACGCCGCAGGCCGTCGCGCCCGAGAGACTGCCCGAGCCCGCGCTCGAGGAGCCGAGACTGACGGTGCCCGCGACGGAGGAGACCGTCCCGGAGGAGCAGCGCTCCGCCGAGGCGACCGCGTCGAGCACGGACGGCAGCGAGCCGGCCGCGACGACCGGCGCGCGCGGCCAGACCGGAACGAGCGACGGCGACGACGCCGCGCCGAGACAGCCTGCCCAGCAGGCCGTCGCCGCGACGACGGGCCGCTCCGAGAACGCCGCCGCCGCACCGGCGGCGAGCGAGCCGACGGCACCGGCCGGCAGCACGGCCGAGCCCGGCGCTGCCGCGCAGCCGGCCGCCCCGGCGCCCGCGCCCGCCGCCCCGAACCAGAACGGCGCTCCGGTCGCCGGCCATCCGCTCGGCGCGATCCACACCGCGACGGCCGCCGACAAGGCCGCCGCGACCGCTCCCGTCCGTCCGGTCACGCTCGACCATGCGGTCGAGACGGTCCGGCTGGCGATGCGGGCCGGCGCCGAGCGCGGCGTCACGCATGCGCGCATCAGCCTCAGCCCGGCTGAGCTGGGCGGCATCGAGATCCACCTGCGCCACACCGTCGACGGCCTCGTCGCGAAGGTGATCGCCGACAGCGCCGGCGCCGCCCAGGTGCTGCAGCAGTCGGCCGGCGACCTCCGCCGCGAGCTCGAGCAGCAGGGCCTCAACCTGCTGCGGCTCGACATCGGCGCCTCCGGCGACCAGACCGGCCAGGCCGGCCGTCAGCAGGGCTTCGGCGAGAGCGCCGACGGCGCTCGCTCCGGCCTCCGCGACGCCGGGCCCGAGGACGAGCTTCTGACCATCGCGACCGACGCCCCCGCGGCGCCGACCTCGCTCCGACTTCCGAACGGCGCGCTCGTCGACGTGCTCGCCTGAGCTGGAAGGACTCACTGAGATGCCCGTAGATCCCGCCGGCAACGTCAACGCGACCGCGCCGACCGCCACGACCAACACGACCCAGAGAGATCCGTCGGTCCTCGGCAAGGACGACTTCCTGAAGCTGCTGATCGGTCAGATGCAGAATCAGGATCCGCTCAACCCGACCGACGGCGCCGAGTACATGGGCCAGATGACCCAGTTCTCGATCCTGGAGCAGATCACCAACCTCGGTCAGACGACCTCCGCGGCCGCCTCCAACGAGTACGACCAGCATGCGATCGGCCTGATCGGCAAGCAGATCACGTACCTCAGAATGGACGGCGACACGCTCAGAACGTACAACGGCAGAGTCGAGTCGGTGACCTTCACCAACTACGGCCCGCAGTTGAGAATCGAGGGTGACAGCGACAAGGTGCTGCCGGTCTCGGTCACCTACGTCTGGGGCGAGGGCGTCACGCCGAACCCCGACCCGCTGCCGGAGACCGAGGACCCGGATCCCGATCCGGACCCCGAGACCCCGCCGACCGATCCGACGGAGCAGGTGTGAGCCTGAACGCCGTCAATCCCGCGCTGGTCCCGCCCGGCGTCGCCCCGGTCGCGCAGCCCGCGCAGCCGGCCGGCGGCCGCCGTGGCGAGCAGGCCGTGCAAGGACCCTCCTTCGGGGAGGTCCTGCGCTCGACGGCGCAGACGCCGGGCGTGGAGTTCTCGCGCCATGCGCTGCAGCGGCTCGAGCGGCGCGGGATCGAGCTGGGCGAGCAGACGCTCGCACGGCTCACCGACGGCGTCGACCGGGCCGCGGGCAAGGGCTCGCGCGAGTCGGTCGTCTTCGTCGACGGCACCGCCTTCGTCGTCTCCGTCAGAAATCGCACCGTCATCACGGCGGTCGACCCCGAGCACATGCGCGAGCACGTGTTCACGAACATCGACAGCGCCGTCATCGCATGACGCGATCGACGCGAAACCACTGCGGCCGGACCCCTCTGGGGAAGCCGCGAAAGGACCTGATGCCCTCATGATGCGAGGCATGTTCTCCGCGATCAGCGGACTGAAGACGAACCAGACGATGCTCGACGTGACCGCCAACGACCTGGCGAACGTCAACACCGTCGGCTACAAGTCGGCCCGCACGACCTTCCAGGACTCGCTCTCGCAGCTGCAGCGCGGCGCCGCCGGCGCCGGCCAGGGCACGGGCGGCTCCAACGCCCTGCAGGTCGGCCTCGGCGTCCAGCTCGGCTCGGTCGACAACCTGATGCAGGCCGGCGCGCCGATGACGACCGGCAAGCCGCTCGACCTCTTCATCCAGGGCGGCGGCTGGTTCCGCGTCGCCAGCTCGACGCCGCCGGCCGTCCCGACGACCGACTTCCGCTGGACCCGCGCCGGCAACTTCGACACGAACGCCGACGGCCACCTCGTCACGGCCGACGGCCACTACGTGATCGGCCGCGGCGCGACCGCGACGCCGGACGGCAGAGGCGGCTTCACCTACGCGCCGAACGCGACCGACTCCTACATCCAGATCCCGCCCGGCTCGACCGACGTCGCCGTCGGCCGCGACGGCGGCGTCACCTACGTCGACCGCGACCCGGCCTCGCCGACCAGAGGTCAGCGCGTCACGGCCGGCTACCTCGCGATGGGCCGCTTCGCCAACGAGGGCGGCCTCCAGCGCGAGGGCGGCTCGCTGTGGGTCGAGTCGGCCTCCTCCGGCGGCGCCGTCGTCGACACCGCCGGTGTCAACGGCAACGGCCAGACGATCGGCGGCATGCTCGAGATGAGCAACGTCGACCTCGCCACCCAGTTCACGACCATGATCACTGCGCAGCGCGGCTTCCAGGCCAACTCCCGCGTCATCTCGACTTCGGACGAGATGCTGCAGGACCTGGTCAACCTGAAGCGCTGATCGCCGCAGCCGGCAGCACGCTCGCGCGGCGGACGAGGGACCGCCGCGCGAGCGCTGCCATGCCTGCAGCGCCACACATCCATGGAGGAGCCCGCACGTGATCATCCTGCACCGACTCGGCCACAACGCCGAAGAGTTCCACCTCAATCCAGATCTCATCCTGCTCGTCGAAGCGCTTCCCGACACCGTCGTGACGCTGACGACCGGAACCAGATTCGTCGTCGCCGAGTCGCCCGTCCGCGTTGCCGAAGAGGTGCGCGCGTGGCGGACGGAGATCCTCCGCGACGCGCTTGGCCGTCGCCGCGACGAGGCGCCCGCCAACCGTTCGCCGATGGCGCGCGTCGTCTCCTCGCGCCTCGGCGACCGACCGCCGCTGGCCGCCGTCGACGGCGAGGCGGCGACTGAAGATTCCTCCCGACCCGCCGATCACCCTGAACGATGAAGGCATCGACTGCAATCGGACTCGTCGGCGGACTCGTCGCCATCCTCCTCACGGGGATGCTCGAGGGGACCTCGCCGGCGACGTTCATCAACATCCCCGCGATCGTGATCGTCCTCGTCGGCACCTTCATGGCGACGATGGCGAGCGTCGGCTTCGATCAGATGAAGCGGATCCCGACGCTGTTCAAGATCACGTTCAGCCCGCAGGAGCAGGATCTGCGCGCTCGCGTCGACCTGCTCGTCGCGATCGCCGAGCAGGCGCGTCGTGAGGGCCTGTTGGCGCTCGACTCGCAGATCGGCGACATCGACGACGAGTTCACCCGCAAGGGGCTGCAGCTGGTCGTCGACGGCACCGACCCCGACCTCGTGCGGGAGATCCTCGAAGCGGAGATCGACGCGATGGTCGCGCGCCACGCGATCGGCGCCAACACGTTCGAGAAGGCCGGCGGCTACGCCCCGACCCTCGGCATCCTCGGCGCCGTCATGGGCCTGATCTCGGTGCTCGGCAACCTGTCGGATCCCGACTCGCTCGGGCCCGCGATCTCGGTCGCCTTCATCGCCACGCTCTACGGCGTCGGCGGCGCCAACGTCGTCTTCCTGCCGGTCTCCTCGCGTCTGAAGGCGCTGTCGGAGGAAGAGATCGAGCTGCGCACGCTGACGCTCGACGGCATCCTCGCCGTCCAGGCCGGTGACAATCCGCGGGTCGTCGCCGACAAGCTCGGCTCCTACGTTCCGCCGTCCGAGCGCAGAGCGGCCGACGACAACGTCGCCGACATCTCCGGCCAGCGCCGCGAGGCTGCCTGATGTCCGCCCCCAAGCGAGGCGGCGGACGTCGCCGCCGAGGCGGGGGCGGAGGCCACGGCGCCGACGAGCGCTGGCTGATCACGTACGCGGACATGCTCACGCTGCTGTTGGCGCTGTTCATCGTCCTGTACTCGATCTCGTCGCTCAACACGTCGAAGTTCGAAGCGCTCCAGACCTCTCTGCGTGACGCCTTCTCGGGCAAGATCATCAGCGGCGGCGAGGGCATCATCGAGACCGGCGTGAGCGCGACGAGAGACACACCGCAGTCGATCGTCCCGAACATCGCCCCGCAGACCCCGCAGATCGCCGCTCCCAGAGACAGAGCTGCGGCGGAGGCGCTCGCGGCCCGTCGCGAGGACAACGAGTTCGAGAGAATCAAGCAGCAGATCGAGCAGTACGCGAGAGCGCACGGGCTCGGCGACCAGGTCGAAGCCGTCGTCGCACGGCGCGGTCTCGTCGTCCGGCTGCTGACCGACAGAGTCCTGTTCGACTCCGGTCTGGCCGATCTGAAGGGCGAGGGAACGGGCCTGCTCGGGCATGTCGGCAACCTGCTGACGATCGACAGAATCCACCCGATCCTCGTCGAGGGTCACACCGACGACGTACCGATCTCGACCGCGCAGTACGCCTCCAATTGGGAGCTGTCGACCGCGCGTGCGACGGAGGTCGTCCGCTACCTCATAGGCCGCGGCGTGCCGATGAGACGCTTCGGCGCCTCGGGCTACGCGGAGCTGCACCCGATCGGTCCCAACACGACCGACGACGGGCGCGCCCGCAACCGCCGCGTCGAGGTCGTGCTGCAACGCCTTCATGCCGTTCCGCCCACTTCTACCGCAGCATCCGAACCACAGGAAGGCCTCACCCCATGAGAAAGAACGTCTTGATCCTCGTGCTGGCGGCCCTCATCGTCGGAGCGGGCGCCGCGTACACCTTCGCGAAGCCGAAGGACGAGAGAAGACACAAGATCGACGGCCAGGTCTACGTGCTGCCGAGAGAGTTCCTCGTCAACCTCGAGGACGGCCGCTACGCGAAGATGAACGTCGCGCTGATCGTCGACGAGCACCAGGCGGTCGTGGCGGAGGCCGGTGGCCACGGCGCCGCGCCGAAGCCGCCGGAAGGCTTCGGCACGCTGCCGCAGGAGGCCGTCATCCGCGACATCGTCACGGAGATCGTCACCGACACCAATGGCGACGAGCTGGTCAGATCCGAAGGTCGCGAGAGAATCAAGAGAGAGATCCTCACGCAGATCAACAGAACGACCGACGTCAGAACCGAGGACGTCCTGATCACGGACGTCGCCGTCCAGTAGGAGACGCGATGAGCCACGAGATGGAGCTGCCCGCGTTCGACCGCCCGGTCGCTTCGAACGGACGCAACGGCCACCACAACGACCTGGGACGTCTGAGCGACGTCCCGGTCGAGCTGGCGGTCGAGATCGGCCGCACGCGCATGACGGTCGGCGAGACGCTCGAACTGCGTCCCGGATCGATCGTCGTGCTCAACCGAATGGCCGGAGAACCGGTCGACCTGCTTGTCAACGGCACGCCGATCGCCCATGGCGAGGTCGTCGTCATCGACGAGGAGTTCGGCCTGCGCATCACCGACGTGCTCGGCGGCGTGACCGCTGCCGAGGCGTCCCTCGACGCCTCCTCCGAGGCGTCCGCGGAGCCTGCCGCCGAAGCGCCAGGAACGGTCTGACGGACCGCTGTCGCTCCTCAAGAGCGACAGCGTTCGGCCGATCACCGGAGGGCACCCCGAACCCGCCGGAGAGCCACATGTCCGAAGGTCAGACCACCCGTCAGCTCGTCGTCTTCTCACTTGGCGACGAGGAGTACGCCCTGCCGATCACGCAGGTCCACGAGATCATCCGCTACACCGAGCCCCGCTCGGTCGCCTCGGACGTCGACTGGGTCCGCGGCGTGATCTCGCTGCGCGGCAAGATCGTCCCCGTGTACGACCTCGCCTCCCGACTCGGATTCGCGTCCGAGCGCAAGGAGAGCGCGAAGATCGTCATCGTCGAGACCGCCACCGACATGGCCGGCGTGATCGTCGACGACGTCGAGGAGGTCCTGACCGTCGAGTCCGGACAGATCGAGGACGTCCCCGCCGCCGACAACGAGTCGATCGAGGCGATCGCCAAGATCGACGACCGGCTCGTGATCCTGCTCAACCCGGCCGGCATCTTCGCCTCCGCCGCAGCCGTCGCGGCCGCCGGCGAGGCGAGCAGCAACGGCGTCGCCGACCTGGCGATCGCGTAGCCGTCCGGCCGCGCCAGAGCGAACCCGAGCAACCTGCCATGTCGAGCGCCACTGCCACCCGCGTCGTCGTCGCCGACGACTCCGGCCTGATGCGCCGCGTCGTCACCGCGACGCTGGAGCACGCCGGCTTCGAAGTCGTCGGCGCCGCCAAGGACGGCGACGAGGCGCTCGCCCTGTGCGAGCGCGAACGCCCTGACGCGATGACGCTCGACCTGGCGATGCCGGGCCTCGACGGCATCGGCGTGCTGAGAGCGCTGCGCCGTCAGGGCGAGCGCGCGACGCCGGTCGTCGTCGTCTCCGCCTTCTCACCGGCCCACGGCGCCCGCGCCGTCGACGCGCTCGCCGAGGGCGCCTTCGACCTCGTCGCCAAGCCGGCCGTCGGCGACGGGATCGACCGCTTCACCACCGAGCTGAGCGACAAGGTCCGGCTCGCGGCCGCGTCGCGCAGGCGCGTCCCGGGCCGCGCGGCCGCGGCGGCGCCGAGAGCGCCGCTGGCGCGCTCGCGCCCCGGCAGCCAGCTCGCCCCGCCGAGCGCCGGCACCGGGCTCGGCGGCAGCGGCCGCCTCGAGCGGCGCGCCCGCGCCCACTCCGCCACGCGCCGGATCGTCGTGATCGCCTGCTCGACCGGCGGCCCGAAGGCGCTCGCCGAGCTGGTCCCGGCGCTGCCCGCGCCGCTCGGCGCCGGCACGCTGATCGTCCAGCACATGCCGCCCGGCTTCACCAACTCGCTGGCGGCGCGGCTGGACCGCGCCTCCAACCTCAACGTGCGCGAGGCCGCCGGCGGCGAGGCGCTCGACCCGAAGGTCGCGCTGCTCGCCCCGGGCGGCGCCCACCTGCGGCTCGCCGAGCCTTCGCGCGTCGTCTCGCTGAGCGACGCGCCGGAGATCGGCGGTCTGCGCCCGCGCGCCGACCTGACGATCGCCGACGCCGCGAAGGCGTTCGGCGAGCGGATGGTGCTCGTCGTCCTGACCGGCATGGGCAAGGACGGCCTGGAGGGCGCGCAGGCGGTCCGCAGACGCGGCGGCCGCGTGCTCGTCGAGGCCGAGTCGACCTGCACCGTCTACGGCATGCCGCGCGCCGTCGCGGAGGCCGACCTCGCCCACGAGATCCTGCCGCTGCACGAGCTGCCGGCCGCGATCGCCGCGGAGGCCGGAGTATGAGCGCCACCGCCCCGCGTCCGGCTGCCGCCAGAGCCGCCGCGGACGATTACACGGTCTTCTGCGAAGGCATCCGCGCGCTCACGAGAATCGACCTGCTGCAGTACAAGCGCGGTCAGATGGAGCGGCGCATCCGCTCCTTCGCGCAGCGGCGCGGCGTCACCGACCTGACCGCCTACCTCGCGCAGCTGCGCAGAGACAGAGCGGAGGTCGACGAGTTCCTCGACCGCGTCACGATCAACGTCTCGCAGCTGTGGCGCAACCCGGAGCAGTGGACGGTGCTGGAGCGCCAGGTGCTGCCCGAGCTGATCGCGTCGGCGACCGCCGGCCGCGTCAGAGCGTGGAGCGCCGGCTGCTCCTACGGCGCCGAGGCGTACACGCTCGCGGCGCTCTGCCGGCAGCTCGATCCGAGAACGCGCGCGACGATCGTCGGCACCGACATCGACCGTCGCATGGTCGACAGAGCGAAGCTCGGCCGCTTCAGCGACGAGGACGCGCGCAGCGCCTCCAAGAGAGTGCTGGAGCGCTGGTTCACGCGCGAGGGCGACGAGTGGCAGGCGAGCAGAGAGCTGCAGGCGCTGTGCCAGTTCGAGGTCGGCGACCTGCTGCGCGTGCAGCCGCGGCGCGAGGCCTACGACCTCGTGCTCTGCCGCAACACCGTCATCTACTTCACCGAGGACGTGCGCGACGCGCTGCACGAGCGGCTCGTCACCTCGCTGCGCCCCGGCGGATACCTCGTGATCGGCTCGACCGAGCGCGTCAGTCGCCCGCGCGAGCTGGGGCTCGTCGCGACCCATCCCTTCACCTACCGCAAGAGCTAGGGCGCCGCTGATGGACACCTCCGAATACCTGCCGATGTTCCTCGCCGAGTCGCGCGAGCACCTCCAGGAGCTGAACCTCGCCGTCGTGCGGATCGAGGAGACCCCCGACGACCGCGAGACGGTCGACGAGATCTTCCGCATCGCGCACTCGCTGAAGGGGATGAGCGCGACGATGGGCTTCGCCGCGATCGCGGCGCTGACCCATCAGATGGAGGATGTCTTCGAGCTGCTGCGGCAGCGCGCCGACGGGCTCTCGCGCGAGGCGATCGACGTCCTCTTCAAGTGCCTCGACGTGCTCGAGGCGGCGGTCGAGGAGATCGCGACCGACGGCGAGGACACGCTCGAGCCGAGCGCCCTGATCGAGCAGCTCAAGGGCCTCATCCGCGACCGCACGCCCGAGCAGGAGCTGGACCGGATCGGCGGCGTCGAGCTGCCCGACCTCCCGGCCGTGCGCGAGCTGGCCGACGGCAGCCGGATAGTGCACGTCGTCGCCGACCTCTCCGAAGAGGCGCTGATGCCGGCCGTGCGCGCCTTCATGTTCTTCGCCGCGCTCGGCGAGCTCGGCGAGATCGTCGGCTCGATCCCCGCGCAGGACGGCGTCGAGCAGTTCCAGGGCAGCCGCCTGGAGGCCTGGCTCGCGAGCGATCGCGAGGACGAGGTGATCGAGGCCGCCGCGAGGAACGTCAGCGACGTCGAGCGGGTCGCGCTCGACGAGGCGCAGGACGACCTCGCGCCGCCGTCGGTCGAGGCGCTCGCGGCCGCGCACGCGGACGCCGAGCCGATCGTCGTGACGGCCGGCCCCGCCGCCAACGGCAACGGCAACGGCGGCGCCCCCGCCGCCGCTCCGGCCAGACGCCAGTCGGCCGCCTCCGCCAACCACGCCCACGCCGGCGCGACGGTCCGCGTCGACGCCGAGCGGCTCGACCAGCTGATGCACCACATGGGCGAGCTGGTGATCCACCGCACCGTCGTCGAGACGCTCGCCAACGACGCGTCCGTGCCCGGCATGCAGCAGGCGATCCAGGACCTCGCGCGCAGCTCGCAGGCGCTCCAGGCGATGGTGATGCAGGTCCGCATGATCCCGGTCGAAGCGGTCTTCCTGCGCTTCCCGCGGCTCGTCCGCGACCTCTCGACCAAGCTCGGCAAGCAGGTCGAGCTGGACCTCGTCGGCAAGGACACCGAGCTCGACCGCACCGTCGTCGACGCGCTCGGCGATCCGCTCGTCCACCTCGTCCGCAACGCGCTCGACCATGGCCTCGAGCCGCCGGACGAGCGCGAGGCCGCCGGCAAGCCGCGCACCGGCGTGCTGGAGATCTCCGCCCGCCACGCCGGCGGCAACGTCGTCATCAGCGTGCGCGACGACGGCCGCGGGGTCGATCCCGGGCGCGTCGCGCAGAAGGCGTTCGAGCGCGGCCTGATCAGCGAGGAGGCGATCCCCACGATCGACTCCCAGCGCGCCGCCGAGCTGCTCTTCACCGCCGGCTTCTCGACCGCCGAGACGACCAGCGACATCTCCGGCCGCGGCGTCGGCATGGACGCCGTGCAGGCGAAGATCCGCGAGCTGGGCGGCGAGGTGATCGTCGCCTCCGAGTTCGGGCAGGGGATGACCGCGCAGATCCGCCTGCCGCTGACGCTCGCGATCATGTCGGCGCTGCTGGTCGAGGCCGAGGGCGTCCCCTTCGCGATCCCGCTCGACCGCGTCGAGCGCACGCTGCGGCTGGAGGACCACGCGGTCCGCTCGGTCGCCGGCTCGCGCATGCTCGTGCTGCGCGACGGGGTGCTGCCGCTGCTCGACGCCGGCGAGGCGCTCGCCGGCCGCACCTCGCGCTCCAGCGAGGCGCACGACCACGCCGTCATCGTGCGCGGTCGCGACCGTCGTCTGGCGCTCGCCGTCGGCACGCTCGTCGGCCAGCGCGAGCTGGTCACCCGCCCGCTCCCGCCCGAGGTCAGCGACCGCGCCGCCGTCTCCGGCGGCGCCGTCCTCTCCAACGGCGAGATCTCATTGATCGTCGACTGCGACGCCTTGACGGCGCGCTCGGCCGACGCCGTCCCAATCGCCTGATGCCGCCTCAGGAAGGAGACACCTCCGTGTCGACCGACTACACCGACCTGCAGCTCGACGCAATGCGCGAGCTGGCCAACATCGGTTCCGGCAATGCCGCCACCGCGCTCGCCAGCATGCTCGGCCGCGAGGTCGAGCTGTCGGTCCCGCGCGCGCTCGCGCTGCCGCTCGCCGACGCCGTCGACGCGGTCGGTCCGGCCGACCGCACCGTCAGCTCCGTCGTGCTGCCGATCTTCGGCGACATCGACGCGCTCGTGCTGCTGCTGTTCCCGACCGAGGACGCCGCGACGCTCTGCGGCCTGCTCGGCGTCGAGGCCGGCACCGAGGTCGGCGACTCGGCGATCGGCGAGATCGGCAACATCCTCGGCACCTCCTACATCAACGCGCTCGCGTCGATGGCGGGGCTGGCGATAGAGCCGAAGCCGCCGCACGTCGTCACCGACATGCTCGGCGCGATCGTCGCCTCGCTGCTGTCGCAGACCGTCGGCGAGACCGACAGCGCGCTCGTGCTCGACACCGGGCTCGACGTCGCCGACGCCGCCTGCTCGCTGTCGTTCCTGCTGCTTCCCACGACCGGCGGGATCGAGGAGATCCTCGGCCGTCTCGGGGTCGGGGGCGCGTGATGATGCTCGGAACGGGACGGTGAAGATCGTGCGCATGGGGGAGCTGGCCGTCAGCACGGCGCCGGAGGACGAGCTGATGACGATCGGGCTCGGCTCCTGCATCGGCGTGGCCGTCGTCGACCGCGCGAGAAGCGTCGCCGCGCTCGCGCACGTCATGCTGCCCGAGGCCGCTGCGATCCCGGACGCACCGGCCGGCAAGTTCGCCGACCTGGCGATCCCGGCGCTGGTCGCCGAGAGCGAGCGGATGGGCGCACGTCGCGTGCGCCTCGAAGCGGTGCTCGTCGGCGGCGCGCAGATGTTCGACGTCGGCGTCGGCAGCACCCTCGACATCGGCGCGCGCAACGCGCAGGCCGTGCGCGAGGCGCTGGCGAAGGCGCGGATACCGGTCCGCGCGCAGGAGACCGGCGGCCGCCGCGGGCGCACGATGCGCGTCCACGTCGGCGCGATGACGGTGACGGTGAAGGAGGCAGGGGGCAGAGAGGTCGAGCTGTGGAGCGGCTCGCCAGGCCCACGACGGAGCGCGGAGGCGATCCACCGATGAGCGAGATCCTGACCAACGACCAGATCGCGGCGCTCGTCGAGGCGGCGAAGCACGGCGAGCTGCCCGACGAGGGCAACGTCAGCCGTCGCGGACGACGGCTGAGAACGGTCGACTTCGCCCGCCCGACGAAGTTCACGAGCGAGCAGGAGCGGCGCATCGTGCGCACGCTCGACATGTTCTGCCAGACGGCCTCGGCCCGCCTCACGGCGGAGCTGCGCGTGCCGCTCGAGCTGGAGGTCATCAACACGTCGCAGCTGACGTGGTCGGCCGCCTCATCGCAGCTGCCGCCGGCGTCGCTCGGTGTGCCGCTCGACGTCGCGCCGCACGACACGCGGATGCTGATGACGGCGGAGCTGCCGTTCATGCTGATGGCGATCGAGTACCTGCTCGGCGGCGCGCCCGAGAGACCGCCGCGCCAGCGCAAGCTGAGCGAGATCGACTGGGTCCTCTCCAAGCGCCTGTTCGAGACGCTCACGACGCAGCTGTCGATCCAGTGGCAGGACCTCTGCGGCCAGACCTTCGCCGCGCAGGAGGTCGACTCGCACGTCGAGGGGATGCAGGTCGCCGCGATCTCCGAGCCGACGCTGACCGTCACGCTCGAGTCGCGCATCAACCGCCACTCCTCGACGCTCGCGCTGCTGATCCCGTGGTCGTCGATCGACGCGGTCGCCGACCAGATCGCCGGGCGCGACATCCGCACGCGCGCGGCCGACCCGCGCGCCGCCGCGCTGATGGAGGCCGCCCTCTCGGGCGCCCACGTCACGATGCGGGCGGAGGTCGGCTCGGTCGAGCTGGCGATCGACGACGTGCTCGGCTTCAAGCCCGGGGACCTCGTCAAGCTCGGCTCGCTCGCCGC
>DATIOB010000324.1:0-1906 GCA_035473605.1 Conexibacter sp. | reverse complement strand
GCCCAGCTGCGCCCACGCGGTGCGACGGTCGTTGACGTTGAGTTGCAGGTCGTTGGCTGCCGATAGCAGCATGCCGCGCGCCTTTCCCCACAGTTGGCGTTCGGCCAGGGCCAGGCCCAGGGTCAGCGCGAGAACCGGCTGATCCCCTCCGGCTCGATCGGCGCGGGGATCGGATCGCCGCTGCTCTCAGGCGCCAGAGGACGTCTGTGGCTGGCCGACGACGGCCGCTTCCGGCTCGAGCTGCAGTCCGACAGCGGTGACGCGCAGGTCGTCTCCGACGGCGAGACGGTGACGATCTTCGACGCGAGCGGCAACACCGCGTTCCGCTTCGCGCTGCCCGAGCAGGAGGGCGAGACGGACGACGACGCCGGCGCGAGCGTCCCGTCGCTCGACCAGGTCAGACGCGCGCTCGCGCAGCTGGCGCAGACGTGGGACGTGACCGGTCCCAAGCCGGTCAACGTCGCCGACCGGCCGAGCTACTCGGTGCGGATCGCGCCGCGCGACGACGGCGGCCTGCTCGGCGCCGCGACGCTCGCCTGGGATGCCGCCAACGGCGTGCCGCTGCGCGCCGCCGTCTACGCCGAGGGCGAGGCGGAGCCGGTCCTGGAGCTGGCGGCGACCGACGTCTCCTACGGCCCGATCGACGCAGACGACCTCGACGCCGAGCCGCCGGCCGACGCGAGAATCGTCGACCTGACGCCGCAGCTGGAGGGCGCCCATGGCAAGCCCGGTGACCACGGCGCGCCCGGCGCCGTCGACGGCGCCGGCAGAGCGATCCGCGGCGTCGAGGCGGTGCAGGCGCAGCTGCCGTTCAGACTGGCCGCGCCGGAGACGCTCGCGGGGCTGCCCCGCACGGCGGTCTGGCTCGCCCGTCCCGGCGGCGAGCCGGCCGCGATCGCGACCTACGGCGAAGGACTCGGCGGCCTCGTCGTGCTGCAGAGCGCCGGCGAGCACGACCCGCTCGGCGACGTCGGCAAGGGCGGCGGCGGCCACGGCGGCGGCGGGCTGGAGCTGCCGCGCGTCAACATCGACGGCGCGACCGGCAGCGAGCTGGCGACCGCGCTGGGGACGGTCGTGACCTTCCAGCAGGACGGCGTCAGCCATGTCGTCGCCGGCTCGGTCGGACCGCAGGCGGCCGAGACCGCCGCGCGGGAGCTGCGGCCATGAGCGCCGTCGCCACCGCGACCGCCGCGCCGATCGAGGCGCGCGGGCTCGTCAAGCGCTACGGCGAGCTGGAGGCGGTGCGTGGCATCGACCTCGAGGTCCGCCACGGCGAGATCTTTGGCTTCCTCGGTCCCAACGGGGCCGGGAAGTCCACCACCATCTCGATCCTGTGCACGCTGCTCACGCCGACCGCGGGCACCGCCCGGGTGGCAGGCATCGACGTGGTTCAGGACCCTGCGCGCGTGCGCCAGCGGATCGGGCTCGTCTTCCAGGACCCGTCGCTTGACGACCAGCTCACTGGCCGCGAAAACCTCGAGTTCCATGCGTTCATCTACAGCGTCCCCTCGAACGTTCGCAAGCGGCGAATCGATGAGATGCTCGCGCTGCTGCAGCTGACCGATCGCGCCAACTCGCAGGTGCGCACGTATTCGGGGGGAATGAAGCGCCGGCTCGAGATCGCGCGCGGCATGCTGCACCAGCCACAGATCCTGTTTCTCGACGAGCCCACGCTCGGCCTCGACCCGCAGACGAGGCAGAGCATCTGGACCCACCTCAATGAGCTGCGCGACACCAAGGGCATCACGATCTTCATGACCACCCACTACATGGACGAAGCTGAGTTCTGCGACCGCATCGCCATCATCGATCGCGGCCAGATCGTCGCCCTCGGCACGCCGGATGAGCTCAAGGCGATGGTGGGTGGCGACGTGGTGACGATCACATCCAGCCGTCCGGACGAAGC
>DATIOB010000323.1:0-5932 GCA_035473605.1 Conexibacter sp. | reverse complement strand
CAGCGCCGCTGCCGGCGCCGCCGCTGCAGGTGACCGTGAGCGGACCCGGCTACGACGCCGCTGTGACGGTCAGAGCGGACGAGCATCGGCTGCGGCTGCCGCTGGAGCCGCCCGACCGCACGCTGACGGCCGCCGTCTGCGTCGCCAACAGAGGCCGCCGCGCCGCGACGCTCGCGGCGAGCGCCGACCCGCGCGTGCTGCAGCGCACCCGCGCGACGCCATACGGCGGCTACCCGCTGGCCGTCGCCTTCTTCGCGACCTTCACGGAGGCCGAGCCGCGCAGCATGCTCGGCAGCCTCGACACGACCGCCGAGCGCGCCGCGACCTTCAACGCGCTCGGGCCGTGGGCGCTGTGGCTGCTGCTGCCGCTGCTGGGGCTCGGCGTCCCCGCGCTGCTGCTCGGCGCCTACTACCTCGCGCTGCGCCGTCCCGACGGCGCCGGCGACGACGACGCCGGAGCGTGACGCCGATGCGGATCTGCCTCGTCTACGACTGTCTCTTCCCGCACACCGTCGGCGGCGCGGAGCGCTGGTACCGCAACCTCGCCGAGCGGCTGACCGCCGACGGGCACGAGGTCACCTACCTGACGCTGCGGCAGTGGGACCGCGGCGTCTCGCCCGGCGTCGACGGCGTCGACGTGCGCGTCGTCGGGCCGAGGATGGCGCTCTACGCCGGCGAGGGGCGGCGCCGGATCCTGCCGCCGCTCGTCTTCGGCGCCGGCGTGCTGTGGCATCTGCTGCGCCACGGCCGCCGCTACGACGTCGTGCACACCGCCTCGTTCCCGTACTTCTCGCTGCTGGCGGCGGCGGTCGCGCGCCCGCTGCATCGCTTCCGCCTCGTCGTCGACTGGCACGAGGTGTGGTCGCGCAGCTACTGGCGGGAGTACCTCGGCGGCGCCGGCGGGGCGGTCGGCGCGTTCGTCCAGCGGCTCTGCGCGCGCGTCCCGCAGCAGGCCTTCTGCTTCTCGCGCCTGCACGCCGGCCGCCTTCGCGACGAGGGCCTGCGCAGCGAGCCGACGATCCTGACGGGCGAGTACGCCGGCTCGCTCGAGCAGCCCGTGCCGGCTCCGGCGCAGCCGGTCGTCGCCTTCGCCGGCCGCCACATCCCCGAGAAGCGCGTGCCGGCGCTGGTGCGGGCCTTCGCGCGCGCCCGGCGCGAGGCGCCGGAGCTGCGGCTGACCGTGCTCGGCGACGGTCCGGAGCGGCCGCAGGTGCTCGCCGCGATCGAGCAGGAAGGGCTGCAGGAGGTCGCCGTCGCGCCCGGTTTCGTCTCCAGCGAAGAGGTCGAGGAGACGCTCGCCGGAGCGCTCTGCATGGTGCTGCCCTCCTCCCGCGAGGGCTACGGGATGGTCGTCGTCGAGGCGTCGGCGCGCGGCGTCCCGAGCGTCGTCGTGCGCGAGCCCGACAACGCCGCCGTCGAACTGGTCGACGAGGGCGAGAACGGCGTCGTCGCCGACTCCGTCGAGCCCGAGCAGCTCGCCGCCGCGATCCTCCGCGTGCGCGACGCCGGGCCGGAGCTGCGCGACAGCACCGCCGCCTGGTTCGGCCGCAACGCCCGCCGCCTCTCGCTCGACGGTTCGCTCGACACGGTTGCGGCCGCCTACCGCACGCTCCGCTAGCCTCCGGCAGCCCAGTGTGATGGCCGCCTCCGTCAGCGACAGCTCCCCCGCAGCCCCCGATTCCGCGTCCGCGCGGTCCGGGTTGCCCGACCTGCTGCTGCGCCAGGGCCCGATCCTCGTGCTGGTCGCGTGGACGGCGCTGATCACCGCGCTCGTCGCGCACTTCAGCCTCGACAGCCGGCTCGTGATGATCGACGAGTCGAACGCGGTCCTGCTGGGGCGCTTCATCGAGAGCGACCCGTCGAACATCTTCCAGGGCACCGTCGCGCGCGGGCCGGAGCGGCTGACCAGCTGGCTCGCCGCGATCACCGCGCTGCTCGACGACGACCCGACCGACCAGTTCGCGCTGCTGCACTTCATCACCGCGCTGGCGCAGGGGCTCGTCGTCGTGCCGATCTGGCTCGCCGGACGGCAGCTCGGCCTCGGCCGCTGGCAGGCGCTCGCCCCGGCCACGATCGCCTCGGCCGGCAGCTTCGCCTTCTACGGCACGACGACGCTCAACACGACCGTCGGCACGCTCAGCTGCGCCTTCATGCTGTGGGCGATGCTGCGCGCGCTGCGCAGCCCCAGCCTCGTCTCGGACCTGCTCGTCGTCGCGACGCTCGGGCTGACGGTGATCGCGCGGATCGGCTGGGCGCCGCTGGTCGGCGCGATGGCGCCGGCGGCGCTGGCGACGATCTGGTTCGCGCGCCCCGCCGGCGAGCGCTTCGTCGCCTGGCTGAAGGCGCTGCCGCAGCGGCTCTTCACGCGCCACCCGCTGCTGACGCTCGGCGCCGTCGGGCTGCTGCTCGCGCTGCTGGTCGTCGGCACCGATCCGCTCGTCGGCGGCAGCATGTACGGCGGCGTCCGCCTCCGTCCTCCGCTGGAGCTGTCGGTGCTGTGGGACAACACGCGGATACTGTTCTCCCACCTCGCGATCGGGACGGCGATCGTGCCGTTCGTGCTCGCGCTGCCGCTGCTGGTGCGCGGCCTCTGGCGACCGACCGACCCGGTCGCCGGCGGCTTCTCTTGGCTGGTGCTCGCGTACGTGCTGATCTTCTCGTACGCCTACTACTTCTCGATGAACGAGGACCGCTACTTCGCCGTGCTGGCGGCGCCGTTCGTGCTCGCCGGCGCGCTCGCCGTCTTCAAGAAGCCGCCGCCGCTGTGGTCGATCGCCGTCAGCGGCGTCGCCGTCACGTGGCTCGTCGCGAGCTCCTACGAGTGGCCGGTCGGCGACGTCTACAGATACTTCATAGCGCCGACCTCGCACTTCTTCGGCGACGTGATCCTCGGCAAGCTCGCCCAGCGGATATCGGCCAGCAGAGAGCTGCTCGGGTACGCCGCGGTGGCGGGCGCGGCGGTCGTCGCGCTGGCGCTCGCGTTCGTCGCGGCGCGGCCGCTGTCGCGGCGGCTGCGCGGCGCGGTCGGCGCAATCGTGCTCGCCGGGCTGCTGGCCTTCCAGCTGGGCGCGCTCTACCACCCGGCGAAGAAGTTCATCAACGTCGTCGGCATGAAGGACGTGCCGACGCGCGACCTCGAGTTCATCGACGAGGCGGTCGCGCAGACCACCCCCGAGACCAACATCACCACCAGCGAGCCGCTCTCGGTCGACGGCGCGGTCCACCCCGACCTCGCCGCCCAGATGGCCTTCCTGCAGGTCTTCAACGAGTCGCTCGGCTACCGCTTCGCGGTCGACATCGAGGGCGACGGCATCGACGCGGTGCCCGGCTCGCCGGCGCCGCAGGCGACCGTCGACTGGGAGACCGGCGACGTCGAGCTGAGAGGCCGCGAAGCGCCCGACGTGATCGTCACCACCGCCGGGCAGTCGACGGTCGGCTTCGACGGGACGCCGCTCAGAAGCCCCGCGCTGTTCGCCTGGGCCGGCCTCGAACGCCCGGCCTCGCCGCTGCGGATCGAATGGCTCGTGCGCAACGCCCTGCCGGATCGCTTCGCTCCCGGTGACAGAGCGCAGCAGGTGCGCGTCTTCCCGCACGGTGCCGAGCGCTGCCTCTCCGGGCTCGTCAACGCCCATCCGCTGACGGGCGAGGCGCTGCGCTACCGCATCACCGGCGCGCCCAGAACGGTCAGCGGGACCGTCGGGCCCGGCGAGCCGAGACCGTTCACCGTGCGACTGCCGGACCGGCCGACGACGCTGACGCTGCGCAGCGGCACCGGCAGACTGGCCGACGGCAGCGAGCGCCGGCCCGGGCTGTTCAACATGACGCTGGCGGAGTGCAGAGCGTGAGCGTCGTGCGCAGTCAGCTGAAGAGACCGTCGTAGGCGGCGCGCAGGCGCGCTCCCTGCGCGGCGTGCGAGTAGCGCTCGAGGCGAGCGGCGCTGGGCACCCGGCGCGTGCCCGGGGCGGCGGCGAGCGGGCCCTCAGCGAGCACGTCGGCGAGACCGGCCCAGTCGCCGGAGGGGAAGAGCGTGCCGTCGTCGCCGACGACCTCGGGGATCGCGCCGCTGGCGGCCGCGACGACCGGCACGTGGGCGGCCATCGCCTCCGCCAGCACGAGGCCGAACTGCTCCTCCCAGTAGCGGATCGCGAGCGAGGCGAGCACGAGGCACGACGCCTGCGCGTAGATCTGCGGCATCTCCTCGTTGTCGACGTAGCCGCGGAACTCGACGACGTCGTCGAGACCGAGGTCGTGCGCGACGCCGCGCAGGCGCTTCTCCTCCGGCCCGACGCCGAGGATCATCACGCGCACGTCGTCACGGCCGCGGGCCCGCAGCAGCGCGACGGCGCGCAGCAGGTCCTGGTGTCCCTTCTCCCACACCAGCCGGCCGATCGAGAGGATCAGGTGGCGCCCGTCGGCCGGCGGCTGCGCGACGCGCGCGGCCGCGAATCTCTCCGTCGCGATCCCGGGCTGCGCGACCTCGATCCGCTCCGGCGCGACACCTTCGAGCACGAGCGCGTCGCGCGCCCGCTCGGTCGTCGCGAGGTAGAGGTCGGTCGCGGCGATCACGTCGCGGCGGTAGCGGCGCGTGCGCACGTTGCGATAGGCGTCCACGAACGGCAAGGTCTCCCACACCGTCAGTGCCAATCTGTAGCCGAATCTGGGCTTCAGTTTCGCCGCCTGCCACGAGAACCAGAAGCTGATCTCGGCGGCATGCACCACGTCGGCGCCGCGGAGCTGATCGGCGAGCCCGAGATAGCGCTCGCCGACCGCCCGCGTCGCGAGCTGGCCGAAGCGACCGCCCGGCATCCGCTCGCCGACGGTCGTCGCGGGGATCTGGCCGAGTCTCAGCGCCGACACGTCCTGGTCGTTGGAACCGGGCACGAGCACGTCGACGTCGTAGCCGTCGATCCCCTCCCAGGCGCGCAGCTCGGGGATGTTGGCGGCGTTGCCGCGCAGCAGCACGACACGGCGCCGCGGCGCGGAGCGGGACGGTGCAGGGGAGTCGCTCATCGCCCGCAGGCTAGCGATCTGCGCCGCGCGCGGCCGGCGCAACGACGACCGCCGCCGGGCCCCAGGCCATCCGCGCCAGTCGCTCGCGCTCCGGCGGCGCGGCGTCGGCGTACTGGCGCGTGCGGTTGTCGGCGATCAGCAGGCGCGCCTGCGCGCCGCTGCGGAAGGTGCCGCTCGCCGCCCACTCCGGCGGCGGGTGCGCGACGCCGTCGCGGTCGACGACGCGCGCGGCGCGGCCGCGCTCGGCGAGCTGCCGCGTGATCCCGCGCTTGCCGCTCTCGAGCTGGTGGGCCGCGCTCTTGGAGCGGCCGATGCGCCAGTCGAGCGCGAGCATGTCGTCGCGCCGCAGCATGAAGCCGTTGGTGCGCAGATGCGGGTTCGGAAACGGCGGGTACTGGAGCGCGCGCAGCGGTTTGAGCGGCCGCGGCGCCGCCGAGAAGGTGCTCTCGTGCGAGCCGGTCGCGCCGACGATGCCGACGCCGGGCGCCTGCAGCGCCTCATGCAGGCGCGCCAGCCAGCCGTCGGCGAGCGGCTCGGAGTGGGAGTTGACGAAGCAGATGCTCTCGGCCCACGTGACGTGGCCGGCCGCGAGCCGGTAGGCGGCCAGGTCCTGGATGCTCTGCGCCGGCCGCAGCGCCTCGTGCGGCAGCTCGGCGAGCGCCGCCGCGAAGGGCGCCGGCAGCGGGCCGGGCTCGAAGCCGTTGAGCACCACGACGAGGCGGTGGTCGAGGCCCGGCGGGCGATCGTTATACGATCGCAGGAAGCGTTGGAGCGGCTCGACGCCGAGCGGAGCCCAGACGAGATGCACCAGACAGACAGGGGACACACCGACATGATCGCATCGCCCGCGTGAGCACCCCCGACGTCGAGCCGCTCGTCACGATCGCCGTGCCGACCTGGAACCGCGCGGCGACGCTCGAGC
>DATIOB010000322.1:0-1913 GCA_035473605.1 Conexibacter sp. | reverse complement strand
CCGGGTCTCAGCACCACGCCGGTCGCCGTGTACGTGTACCTGCCGGAGAGGCAGTACATGAACTGGTTGGAGGCGTGCGCGTGGACCGACGGGACGCCGCTGCCTCTGAGGAAGCGCACGAGCGCGATCGAGGCGCCGGTGTCGTCGTCGCGCCACAGCATCTTCTGCGCCAGGCCCTCCAGCGACTTCGGCGACCAGTCGAGCGAGTCGGGGTCGAGCAGGATCTCGCGGAAGCGCGCGAGGCCGTCGGCGTCGGGGGCGGTCGCGCGCGCGCCGTCGCCGGCCGCGCCGGAGTAGCGCGCCGGCTCGGAGAGGTTGTCGGGCTCAGACACCGTCGCCCTCCCGCGCCAGGTGCTTGAGCTCGATCAGGCGGTTGCGATAGGTCGTCTCGCCGGCGTTCGTGAGCTTGTGGACTCTGCCCGCCTCGCGATAGACGACGCGGCCGACCGTCTCGTGCATTCTGCGCGCCTCGCCGCCGTCGAGGTACTCCATCACGTTGTGCGCCTCCTCGACCGCGAGCACGAGGTACGGGTGGTCGTGCAGGTGCCAGTCCTGCACCTGCCCCGGTTCGAGCAGCACCTCCCACACGCGCACGTGCTCGTTCTCGAACAGGATCGACGTGCCGACGTCGCCGAGCACGACGTCGCTCCCCGCCGGATCCGTCACGACGTCGCCGTTGGCCATGCCAGCTCTCTCCTCTGCTCGCTTCCGGTGATGCGGTCGTAGAGCGCGCCGGCGAGGTCCTCGCCGGCCGCCGGGTCGAACGGCACGATCGCCGCGACGTGCGCGTCGGGGCGCAGCAGCACGAGCGTGTCGTCGGGGACCCCGAAGCGGCGCTTGACGCGCTCGGCGGGGTCGAACAGGGCGCGCTCGCGCAGGCCCGAGTCGTGCGGCGCGTCCCAGCGGCTGACGGCCATCCGGCGCAGGCCGGGGCGGTCGTCGGCCGCGATCTGGGGACGGCGGCGCACGTCGGTGAAGTGGAGCGCGAGGAAGCCGTCGGCCGCGAGGTCGTGCAGGTGCGCCTGGCCGGCGTCGCCGAACAGCGGCAGGTCGGGGGCGCGGTCGCCGGCGCGGACCGCGGTCGGCGCCGAGCCTCTCTTGACCATCGACCAGTCGCCGGTGCCGTCGACGTCGAGGCTGACGCCGAGCAGCGCGCGCGTGAAGGCGTTGCCCCAGTTGTCGGAGCCCATCGCGGCGACGTCGCCGGCGCGGCCGTCCATGTAGGCGCGCGCCGCCTCCGCCATCTCGCCCGATCCCTGGATCGCGACCGGGCCCTGCTCCTGCTCGTAGGCGTCGAGCAGCGACGGCTGCGCCCAGCCGCGCAGCACCCAGGCGATCCGCCACGGCAGGTTGGAGGCGTCGAGCACGCCGGTGTTGAGGCCGAGCGCCCACATCGGGGTGATCAGGTGGGCGGCGTCGCCGAGCAGGAAGATCCGCCCGTCGCGCCATCTGTCCGCGACGCGGTGGTGGACGGTGTAGACGTTGGAGCCGAGGATCTCCAGCTCGCCGACCTCGCCGATGAAGCGGCGCGCCTTGTCGGCGAGCTGCTCGCGCGTCGGCTCCTCTCTGCCCGGCGCGAGCGGGAAGAGGAAGCGCCAGCAGTGCGGCTGGCGCACGAGGATCATCCACTCGCTCGGATCGCCGAAGTAGGCGAGGTACGGGTAGTCGCGCGCGTCGGCGACGTCGAGGTCGACCTTCAGGTCGACGAGGCTGTAGCGCTCCGGCAGCGTCGTCCCCTGGACGGTGATGCCGAGCTGCTCGCGCACCTGCGAGCGGCCGCCGTCGCAGGCGAGCACGTACCGCGCCTCGATCGTCTTGACGCCGTCCGGCGTCTCGACGGTCAGCGTCACGTGGTCGTCGTGCTGCTCGAAGCTCGTCAGCCTGTGCGACAGCTTCAGCGCGCCGGGGGCGAT
>DATIOB010000321.1:0-3099 GCA_035473605.1 Conexibacter sp. | reverse complement strand
GCTTGAAGGCGCGGCCGCAGTGCAGAAAGACCTCCTCCGCCGTCACGACCAGCGCGCTGCGCGGCTCCTTCCCGGCGACCGCCATCGAGGCCAGCAGCGCGGGGTCGGCGGTGATCGCCGCGCGGCCGTTGACGCGCAGCGTGTCGTCGCAGCCGGGCACGACGAACAGCAGCCCCGCGTGCGGGTTCTCCAGCACGTTGCTCAGACCGTCGAGGCGGTCGTTGCCCTTGCGGTCGGGCAGTGCGAGGCGGCGCTCGTCGAGCACGCGCACGAAGCCGGGGCCGTCGCCGCGCGGCGAGACGTCGCAGCGGCCGTCGGCGCCCGCCGTCGCCACGAAGACGAGCGGCGCGCGGGCGACGAAGCGGCGGCAGTGATCGTCGAGCGCGTCGAGCTGCTTGCGCAGCACGAGCGGATGCGGCTCGCGGTAGCGCGCCCGCAGCGCGGCGAGCGAGTCGATCGCGTGCGGATCGCTCACACCGCGACCTCGACGAGCGTGCCCGTCAGCACGCCGCGCCGGCGTCCCGTCTCCTCCACGTCGACCGCCCCGTCGCCGTCGAGCACCACGCCGTAGACCTCCTCCGCGCGCGAGGGCGAGACCCAGCCTTCGCGCACGTCCTTGCGCACGCGCTCGGGGTCGCGGTCGGTCGGCGGGCCGTAGCCGCCCCCGCCGGTCGAGCGCGAGACGATCGTCTCGCCGGCCTCCAGCACGACCTGGCCGTGCGCGCCGAGCCGCTCCAGCGTGCCGTCGACGCGGCGGCGGAACTGCTCCGCGCGCGCGCCCGGCAGGCCGCCGCGGACGCCCTCGGGCGCCGTCTCGGTCCCGTCGCTCATGTAGATCACCTCGAGCTGGGTGTCGATCGGCCCATACTCGACGAGCGCGCCCGGCGCGCCGCGGAAGCGGCCGGCGCCCTCGGAGTCCGGGATGATCTCCTGCCGCCGCACCTCGATCGGGTACTTCATCTCGTCGATCTCGACCGAGTCGTGCAGCTGCAGGCCGGCGACGCCGACGCCGATCACCGTCAGCCAGCCGTCGGCGTGCGGCGCGCCGGCGCCGTTGGTCACCAGCAGGCAGAGGAAGTTGATGAACGGGCCGCGCCCCTCGCGCGGGTCGACGCCGGAGATCACGCCCATCGCCGGCGGCAGCACCTTGCCGATCTCGGCCATCCCGAAGCCGTCGCCGAGCTTCGCGACGCCCATCGCGACCGCCTTGCCGAGCGTCTCGGCGAGGTTCGTCGTCGCCGCCGAGCAGGAGAACGGGTGGCGCGGTATCCCGACGACGCAGTTCTCGCGCAGCCTCACGTCGATGCGGCGGAAGCTGCCGGCGTTCGGCGGCACCTGCTGCGCGAGGCTGGAGAAGATCCCCGTCATCGAGTTGGAGACGGCGGTCGCCTCGGTCAGGTTCAGGCCGATCGGCAGGCAGTCGAGGTTGTCGGTCAGGTCGATCTCGATGCGACCGGCGTCGGGGTCGACGGCGAGGTCGACGTTGATCGGCACGCCGTCGGGCGCGCCCGGCAGCGGGTCGTGCGCCAGCCGCACGCGCACCTGGCCGCCGGGCAGGTCGGCGATCGCGTTCGCCATCCGCTGCTCGCAGTAGTCGAACCAGGTCGTCTGGTAGTCGCGCAGCGTCTCCTCGCCCAGCTCGTCGAGCAGCTCCAGCAGCCGCCGCTCGCCGACGCGCGTGGAGCCGAGGATCGCGAGGAAGTCGCCGTGCCACATGTCGGGCACGCGGATCCGCACCTGGCACTGGCGCACGAAGTCGTCGACGACCTCGTACTGGTCCTGCACCTTCGTGCAGGGGAAGATCAGCGCGCCCTCTTGGTAGACGTCGGTCGCGTCGGCGTAGAAGGTCGTCGGGATCGAGTTGCCGCAGTCGGCGACGTGCGCCTTCGCGAAGACCGTGTAGCGGTGGACGCCGGCGTCGTCGATGACCGGCGCGAGGATGCACCAGTCGGCGGCGTGCGAGTTGCCGTCGTAGGGCGAGTTGTGCAGGAAGGCGTCGCCGCGCTTCAGTCTCGGGTGGACCCTTCTCATGTACGCGGCCTGGATGTCGGGGCCGCGGAAGGTGTGGCAGGGGAGCGACTCGGCGACCGTGAGGATCTCGTCGTCGGCGGTCAGGATCCCGCAGGAGAAGTCGCGCGCGACGTTCATGATCGCCGAGCGCGCGCTGCGCAGCAGCGTGTTCATCATCGCGCCGACGATCGCGTCGAGGCGATTGGTGACGAGCGCGAGCTGCAGGCCGTCGAGCGTTCTGGTGCCGGTGGTCGGGGTCATCGCGGCTGCTCCGTTTCGGCGAGGGCGGGGGTGAGGACGGGGGTGGCGGCGGCGCCGGTCAGCAGCAGCAGCGAGCCGGAGTCGAGCCGTCGCAGCGCGGCGCCCGGCGGGACGACGACGGTCGTGACGGGCGACTCGACGATCGCCGGGCCGGCGACGGTCGCGCCGGAGGCGAGCTGCTCGATGCGGTGGACGGCGGTCGCGCCGGTGCCGTGGCCGCTGAAGTAGGCCGGGCGCGTGCGCGACTCCTCCGGCGCGGCGGCGGGTGCGGCGATCGTCACGTCGGCGGCCTCGTGCAGCCGGCAGCTGACGTGCGCGTGCCAGGAGACGATCTCGATCCCCGAGTCGCCGTCGCTGAAGGCGAACAGCTCCTCGTGGGCGCGGTGGAAGGCCTGCTCCAGCGCGGCGACGTCCTCCTCCCCGGCGAACCGCTGCACCGGCAGCGGCACCTCGACCTCCCACACCTGGTTCGGGTAGCGCGCCTCGACCGACAGCCGCACCTCCGAGGCGACCGCATCTCTGCCGGCGCCGGCGCGGAAGGCGTCGCAGTCGGCGACGAGCGCGTCGAGCGTCGCGTTCGCGGCGGCGGGGTCGAAGGCGCGCGAGGAGGAGAGCTGGATCCGCTGGAAGTCGCGCGACAGCTCGCTCAGCAGCGCGCCGGCGGCGCTCAGCGCGGCCGAGACGGCGGGGATCACGACGCGCTCGGAGCCGAGCCGTCTGGCGATCGTCGCCGCGTACAGCCCGGCGCCGCCGCCCCCGCCGACCGTCACCGCCTCGCGCGGGTCGAGCCCCTGGTTGAGCGTGATCTCCTCGATCGCGGTCACCATC
>DATIOB010000320.1:0-2887 GCA_035473605.1 Conexibacter sp. | reverse complement strand
TGAGCCGCGACCTCGGCGCGAGCGCGAACCGCTGCGCCGTCAGCTGGCGCGATCTCTCCCGCCCGGCGTCGAGAGCCGTGGTCAGCTCGACCGCCGCGGTGGCGCCGCGCGGGAAGCCGGCGCCGGCGGCCTGCGTCGCGCCGCCCGGCGCGCGGATCGAAGCGGAGAACGAGACGGTGCTGGCCGTCTCGATCCGCAGCGACGGGCAGTCGGACGGTGGCGGCACACACATCGCCTGCCTCAAGCCGGACGGCACGTGGCGGCTGTACGACCGCGACCAGTGGTCGAAGTACTTCGACGATCGCCGGATCGCCACCGGCGCGGGCGGGAGCTGGATCGGCTGGACCGTCCTCGACACGACGAGCGACCAGCAGACCTGCTCGGTCGCGCGCCTCGACCTCGCCGCTCCGGGCTCGGTCGCGCAGCGGTTCGGCGTCGAGCTGCCCGGGACGACGTGCCCGCTCCCGGGCAGACCGGTCGTCGCGGCCAACGGCGCGATGGCGTGGCTCGGGTCGCTGGGGAGGCCGACCTTCCCAGGTGGGACGACCGGCCATGTGCTCGGACTGACGGCCGCCGGGACCGTGGTGACGCTGGCGAGGGTCGACACGCAGCCAGGCGCCGGCGGCCCGATCGCGCTGACCGATCTGGCGATCAGCGCCGACGGCACGACCGTCACCTGGCGCGAGGACGGGGTGCCGAGAAGTGCGCCGCTGACCGGCTGAAAACCCACCACGACGGGGCGTTGACGCGCCCGGACATTCAGCTCCCGTTCAGTCGGAAGCGGCACCATCGGCCCGATGCGCGAAGCTATATGTCAACCTCGCGGGCGCAACTCCCCGGCGCCCGCGGTGTTGGCAGTGCCGGATGGATCCCGGATTCCCCCGACTTTTCCTGAGCTGGAGCACGATTTGAGCGGCAAGTCCGCGGCCTGTGCCGCGAAGGGCGGTCAATAGATGGCGCGGCGCTTCACACGACGCGGCGTCATGAAGGCGAGCGCGGCGGGAGCTGCGGCCGTCGGCCTGTCGGCCTGCGGCGACGAGTACGAGGAGACGTCGGCGCGGTCGAGCGACGCGCCGAACGTGATCCTGATCGTCACCGACTCCACGCGTGCCGACTTCATCGGCGCCTACAACCCCGAGGCGCTCGCCAGAACACCGAACCTCGACGCGCTCTTCAAGCGCTCGCTGAAGTTCGAGTACGCGGTCCCGGAGGCGATGCCGACGGGGCTCGTCCGCCGCACGCTGCTGACGGGGATGCGCAGCTTCCCCAACCGCGACTGGGTGCTGTCGCCGCCGATGCCGGCCGAGGTCGGCTGGACGCGGCCGCTGCCGCACCAGCCGATGCTGACCGAGGAGCTGGGCAAGGCCGGCATCTCGACCGCGTACGTGACCGACAACCCCTTCCTCGTCGGCCCGCGCTACGAGCACTTCCGCCGCACGCTCGACATCGGCCGGCCCGACTTCTCGCAGGGCGCCTACCGCGACTTCAACTCGCCCTTCAGACGGCCCGCGCCGCGCTCGGCGATCGAGAAGTACCTGCTGCCGGCGCTCTCGGACACCGTCGAGGTCCGCCGCCTGCAGGACTACGTCGGCTGGAACTCGATGTACCGCGTCGGCGAGAAGAACTACTCCGCCGCGCGCGTGATGCGCGGCGGCATGGACGCCCTCGACGAGCTGAAGAACAGACAGCCGTTCTTCCTCGGCGTCGACTCGTTCGACCCGCACGAGCCGTTCGACGCGCCGCCGCTGTACGTGCGCGAGATCGAGGGACAGCCGAAGGGGATCCAGCGCGACAGAGGCGTCCTGCCGATCCAGCCGTTCCTGACGCCGGCATCGAGACTCGACAAGATCGACATCGACCCGGAGACGCTCCAGCTCGTGCGCGAGCTGTACGCCGCCGAGCTGACCTTCGTCGACGTCTGGATCGGCAAGCTGCTGAACAAGCTCGCCGATCTCGGCCTCGCCGACAACACGGTCGTCTACTACCTCAGCGACCACGGGCTGACGCTCGGCGAGCACGGGATCATCGGCAAGTCGACCCCGCGTCCGTACAGCGAGATCCACCACATCCCGTACGCGATCCACGACCCGTCGAACCGGATGGCGGGCAAGACGAGCAGATACTTCGCCTCCACCCACGACGTCGCGCGGACGATCCTCTCCTACCAGGGCGTGCGCGCCCCGGGGCTGATGAACGGCGAGGACCTGACCGTGCTGTTCGACGGCCGCGAGCCGACCAGACGCGACCACTTCACCTCCTGCTACCAGGAGACGTGGATCTGCGGCGACTACGAGTGGCTGATGATCTCGACGCCGGACGGCTCCAGAAGAGAGCTGTACGACATGGTCAACGACCCCGGCAACGAGAGAGACGTCGCCGGCGACAGCCCGGAGAACAGAGCGAAGGTCGAGGAGCTGTGGACCGTCCTCGTCAACGAGGCGGGCGGCACGCTGCCGGTCTTCCACGACCACATCGGCGTGGTGGGCGCCTGATGGCCGAGCAACGACGGATCTCACGCCGCGCGCTCTTCCGCGGCGGCGGCGCGACCGCCGGCGCGGCGGCGCTCTCGGGCGCCGGCCTGCTCGGCGCCGCGGCCGCCCAGGCGCAGGAGGAGGGCGAGCGCGAGCGGCCCAACGTCGTCCTGATCGTCGCCGACCGGATGCGCTCCGACTACGTCGCCGCCTATGACGACGTCTTCGACGACCGCAACGCCAAGACGCCGAACATCGACGAGCTGTCGGACCGCTCGCTGCGCTTCAGATACGCGACGCCCGACGGCATGGGCGCGATCCCGATGCGCCGCGGGCTGCTGACCGGGATGCGCAGCTACCCGTTCCGCGACTGGAGAGCGACGCCGGGGATGCCCACGATCCCGGGCTACAACAAG
>DATIOB010000319.1:0-6366 GCA_035473605.1 Conexibacter sp. | reverse complement strand
CCGGCCGGCGGGGCGCCTTCGTCGGGCATCGGCGGTGTCGCGGGAAGCACCCCGGCGGCGCCGAAGACGACGTCGCTGCAGGCGTAGAACGCCTCCGGGCTGTCGCTGCGCTGCCAGACGACGTAGAGGACGTGGCGTCCGCTGCGCTGCGGCACGTTCACGCGGAAGCTCTCCATCGTCGCGGCCGGGCGGCGACCGGAGTCGTGGATCAGCTCGAGGTCGTCCCAGCGCAGCGCGCGGGCCGGGTCGAAGCCGTCCTTCGTGAGGTAGAAGCGGTAGTAGAGGGTCGCGTGCGGGGCGTTGAGCACGTACCTGAACGTCTGCTCGCCCGCTCTCAGCCCGGTCGCCGGCCACTGCGCCGAGGGCCGGTCGAAGGCCGCATACTTCGCGCTGCCGGCCGAGCACAGCTGACCGTCCGGGATCAGCTCGCGATGGCGGCCGTCCGCGTTGGAGATCAGCAGCGCCATCCAGTCGTACAGCGCCTGCGCGTTGCTGCGCCACGCGTTCGCGCAGTGGGCCGGCGTTCTGTCGACGTAGCGGCAGACGTACGTGCGCGAGGCGGGCGAGAAGGTCGTGCCGTGCGCGGCCGCCTCTGCGGCGCCGAGCGCCAGCAGCACGACCGCCGTGCAGAGGATCCGCGCGACCATCCCGCCACGGTACAAGGGAGGAAGCGCCTCACGCAAACGGCTTCGCGCGTTCTCACCATCGTGGGGGGACGACGGGCCGGACGGCAGACGCCGCGCCCAACTGCGGCTGGCAGGTTGTGGCGATGCGCTCAACACTGGTGGCGGGAGCCGCTTCGATCGTCGCCGCGCTGGCATGCGCGGCGCCGGCCTCGGCGGACTCGATCGCCTACGTCAAGGATCACAACGTCTGGCTCGCGAACCCAGACGGCTCCGGGCAGTACCAGGTCACGACCGACGGCTACGCGGGGCTGCCGTACCGCTCGCCCTCGCAGGCCGACGACGGCACGATCGCGGTCAGCCGCGCGAACTCGATCTTCCTGCTGCGGCAGAACGGGAGCGTCATCCGCGAGCTCGACCCGCCGGCGTTGACGAACACCTACTCGCATCTCGTCGACGGCTCGCCCGACCAGCTCGCGATCTCGCCCGACGGCGGCCGCATCGCCTACACCTTCGTCTCGTTCGAAGGCGGCGGATCGGACCAGACCCGCACGACGACCGGCTTCATCGACGCCGCCGGCGCCAAGCTCGCGGGCAACCTCCACAACGGCTATCCCGCGTGGGTGACGAACACGCGGCTGCTGACCTCCGGCGGCTTCAACTGGCACGTCAACCTGCACGACCAGGGGCAGGAGGTCGAGACGAACTGGCTCAACGACAACGTCGGCGACCTCAGCGACCCCGAGGTCAACCGCCAGGGGACGCGGATCGCGCTGGTGCGCACGGTCAGCAACAGACCGTCGATCGTCGCCTACGACACGGTCGGCGACGTGCTGACCGGCAGACCGGCCACGACTGCGACCGCGAGATGCATCTTCGAGGGCGTCCCGGCGCTGTCCGGTCCGAGCTGGGCGCCCGACGGCCTCGCGCTCGTCTGGACCGAGCCCGACGGCCTCTGGACGATGGCCCAGGCCGGCACCTGCACGGGCGACCAGCCGCGCCTGCTGATCGCCGGCGCCGCCGAGCCCGACTGGGGTCCGGCGCCGGTCAACCCGGGTCCGCGCGAGGTCCCGCCGGTGCCGGTTCCGGAGAGAAGAGCTCCGCAGCCGCCGGTGCCGGTTGAGAGAAGAGTTGAACCGCTGCCCGTCAGACCGGCCAGACCGTCGGTGACCGCACCGGGGACGCGCACGCAGCTCGCCAAGCGCGGCGTGCGGACCAGCTACGCCTGCCCGGCCGCCTGCAGCGTCTCCGTGACGGTCGTCGCCGACAGAGCGACCGGCCGTGCGCTGAAGCTGAGAGGCGCGCGCGTGCTGGCGCGCGGGTCGCACAGACTGAAGGCCGCCGGGAAGGCGTCCGTCGTCGCGAGACCGGCGCGCAAGCTCGGCCGGAGACTGGCGAAGCTGCGCAGAAGAGCGACGCTGACCGTGCGGATCACGGTCACCGTCGCGGGCGCCAAGACGCAGACGTTCACGCAGAAGCTGGTGGTGTGACGCTGTCGAACGACTGAAGCCCGACCGCGCCGAGCAGCGCCAGCGCGCTCGCGTCCGGCGTGCCCGGCGCGGCGCTGTAGACGACGAGCCGCAGGTCGCTGTCGCGCGTCGTGAGGATGTCGCAGTCGAGCGTCAGCGTTCCGGCGACGGGATGGACGATCCGCTTCGTCGCCCCGCTGCGCTCGCGCACCTCGCGCCGCTCCCACAGCTCGGCGAAGCGGGGCACCTGCGCGCGCAGCGCCTCGATCAGCTCGCGCAGGCGCTCGTCGTCGGGGAAGCGGCCGCGCGCCTCGCGCAGGTCGCCGACGATCTCGCGCTCGAACGCGGCGCTGGCCGCCGCGTCGTGGGCGACCCGCGACGGCAGGCCGGCGAACTGCCGCCAGGCGATGTTGTGCTCGCGGGCACCGGTGTCCGCGCCGCCGAAGTCGCCCAGCAGCGCGGCGCCCATCGCGTTGATCGCGACGACCTGCCAGGCGGCGTCGATCACCAGCACGGGCACGTCCACGAGCCGGTCGAGCACGCGCTGGACGCCCGGCGTGAGGTGCCGGTCGACGCGGCCGGAGCCGGGCGGCACGTGGCCGGCGGCGCGGTAGAGGTGGTCGCGCTCGGCGTCGCTCAGCCGCAGCGCCCGCGCCAGCGGCGCCAGCACCGACGGCGACGGGCTGTTGGCGCGGCCCTGCTCCAGCCGCGCGAGGTAGTCGACCGACAGACCGGCGAGCTGCGCGACCTCCTCGCGCCGCAGGCCGCTCGCGCGGCGCCGGCCGCCGGCGCCGCCGGGCAGCCCCGCGTCGGCGGGCCGCAGGCGGTCGCGCCAGGAGCGCAGGCAGCCGGCCAGCTCGTCGTCGGCGCCGTTCGTCATCACCGTGATGATGCCCGCTCGCGTGCCGGCGATCGTCGCCCTGCGAGTCCTAGGCAGCGGCGACCCCTCACGAAAGCAGGGTCCGCGTCGCACGCTGGATCGCATGCCAACCACACTCATCACCGGGGCCAACAAGGGCCTCGGCCACGAGACCGCCCGCCGCCTGCTCGCCGCGGGGCACGACGTCTGGATCGGCGCCCGCGACGCCGGCCGCGGCCGCACGGCGGCCGAGCAGCTCGGCACGCGCTTCGTCGCGCTCGACGTCACCGACGACGCCAGCATTGCCGCCGCCGCGGCGGAGATCGAGGCCGCCGGCGGCCTCGACGTGCTCGTCAACAACGCCGGGATCGCCGGCCCGGGGCGCGGACCGCGCGAGGAGAGCGGCGACGACGTGGCGGTCGTGCTGGCGACCAACGTCACCGGGATCGTCCGCGTCACGTACGCCTTCCTGCCGCTGCTGGAGCGCTCGGCGGCGCCCGTGATCGTCAACGTCTCCAGCGGGCTCGGGTCGTTCGCGGCGACGAGCGATCCCGAGCGGGTCGAGTCGACGGTCGTGACGCTCGGCTACACCGCGTCGAAGTCGGCGGTCAACATGATCACGACGCAGTACGCGAAGGCGCTGCCGGGCTTCCGCGTCAACGCCGTCGACCCCGGCTACACCGCGACCGACCTCAACGGCCACAGCGGTCCCCAGACCGTCGAGCAGGGCACCGACGCGATCGTGCAGATGGCGCAGGTCGGCCCCGACGGCCCGACCGGAACGTTCGTCGACCGGCACGGGGCGGCGGAATGGTGACTCGCTGACCGCGGCGCGCTCGCGTAGCCTCCCGGCCGTGCGGACGATCGAGCGTCGAGGAGCGGGGACGAGATGAGCGCGACCGATGTCGAGGTGCTGGTCGTCGGCGCCGGGCCGACCGGGCTGCTGCTGACGGCAGAGCTGGAACGACGCGACGTCTCCTGCCTGCTCGTCGACGCGCTCGACGCGCCGCGCGGCTGGGACCGCGCGACGGTCGTGCACGCGCGCTCGATGGAGATCTTCGAGGCGCTCGGGATCGAGCGGCGGCTGCTCAGCGACGGCGTGAGAACCCGGGCGGCGCGCTTCCACTCCGGCGGCGAGGTGCTCGGCGAGCTGGACTTCGGCGCGAGCGGCAGCCGCTACGCGTTCGACATCGGGATCTCCGAGGAGGTCACGGAGGCGGTCCTCACCGCGCACCTGGAATCGCTCGGCGGCGCCGTCACGCGCGCCACCCGCCTCGTCGCGCTGAGCGCGGGGGAGGAGGCGGTGACGGCGACGCTGGAATCCGGCGGTGAGACGCGCTCGGTGCGCGCGCGCTGGGTCGTCGGCTGCGACGGGATCCGCAGCGTCGTGCGCGAGTCCGCCGGCATCCCGTTCCCGGGCGCCGACATCGACGTGCAGTGGGCGGTCTTCGACACGACCGCGGACGGCTGGGCGCAGGAGCACGACGTCGCCTTCCCGTTCCTCGACACGCCGCCGGTGATCCTCACGCCGCTGCCCGGACGGCGCTGGCGCGTCTACACGCGGCCGCGCTCGGCCGCCAGCGATCTCGTCGCGGAGGCGGAGGCTGTCGTCCGGCGCTATCAGCCCGCCGTCAGGTTCAGCGCGATCGAGCACCCGGTGCGGTTCGACTGCCACTCGCGCGTCGCCGCCCGCTACCGCGCCGGCCGGCTGCTGCTCGCCGGCGACGCCGCGCACGCCTGCACGCCGGCGGAGGGCCACGGGATGAACACCGGCCTCCAGGACGCCTTCAACCTCGGCTGGAAGCTCGCGCTCGTCTGCCGCGGCGAGGCTGGCGCCGAGCTGCTGGACACCTACGAGACCGAGCGGCGACCGGTCGCCGAGCGCGTCGTCGCCTCCGGCGCCGACGTCGAGGTCGCGCATGCGCTGACGGCCGCGGTCGAGCGTGCCGAGCGCGACGCGTCGATCCGCGCGACGTTCGGCGACCCCGACAGCGCGCACCACGAGGCGGCCTCAGCGGCCGAGATCGACCGTCTGTATCCGCGCTCGCGGGTGGTCGACGGCGACACGCCGGCGGATGCGGCGGCCCCGGCTCCGGGGATGCGGCTGCCGGAGACCGCCTTGGTCGAGCCGGCCGGCGGCGAGCCGCTGCCGCTGCACGCGCTGACCCACCGCGCGAGGCTGACGCTGATCGTGCTCGGAGGCCCGCGGTCCGAGCCGGGAAGGGTCGGCGAGCTGGTCGCGCGACTGGCGGCACGGCCGCGCCCGACCGTCGACGGGATCGTCGGCCTCAGCGTGAACGCGGACGGCGCAGATGACAAGCGCGGCGCGCGGGTCGGCGCGCTCGACGCGGCGGTCGCCGCCCAGCTCGGCGTCGCCGACATCACCGTGCTGGCGGTGCGCCCCGATCGCTATGTCGGCCTGCGCGACGACCGCGGCGACCTGGCGACGATTGACGCGTGGCTCGACGGGCTGGTCTCCTAGCCGCCCGTGGGTGCCTGGAACGAGCAGCGCCCCGGAGAGCGCCCCGCTATCGCCGGCGCAGCAGCACCGGCGCTCCCTGCACCGGCGGGCCGGCGACACGCAGCTCGCGGTCGAGCCACTGCAGTCGCGCGTACAGCTCGGCCACGCCGAGCGCGTGCCTGCCGGCGCTGACCGTCGTCACCTGCTTCGGCTGCGGCAGCGCGGCGGCGAAGGCCCGCAGCGCCTGCTGCGGAACAACCTCGTCGGCGGTGCCGTACTGCACGAGCCGCGGGCGCGCCGGCGTCGCGGCGAGCCCGCGCGCCGGATCGAAGCGCGCGACGAGCTGCTGCGCGCGGTCGCGGTCGGCGCCGTCGAGCCGGTCGAAGCCGTGCGGCCAGGTGGCGCGGCCGGCGGCACCGGAGACGTAGACCTCGGCGGCGAGCCCGTCGATCCGCGCGGCGGCGAGCGAGCCGACGGCCGCGCCTCTGCTGAAGCCGACGAACGCGATCCGCTCGGCGTCGACGTCGCGCCGTGCCGCGATCGCCGCGACGCCGGCGCGGACGCGCTCGATCGTCGCCGCGCGCCGCCGGGCGTCCTCAGCGATCGGGCCGATGCCGAGCTCAGGCAGCGGCGGAGCGCCGACGTCGGCCGAGTCGAGCGACAGCGCGACGACGCCCTTGGCGGCCGCGAAGATCGCCTCCGGCGCGAAGTCGGCGCTGTCGCCGCCGAGGCCGTGGAGGTAGACGACGGCCGGCATCGGCGCGCGTCTGCCCGGCGGGACGGCGAGCATCCCCGTCGCGCGGCCGTCGGTCGTCGCGAACGAGACGCGCCGCAGCCTCAGCGGGCCCTCGTTGAGCTGGCCGGACTCGTAGCGGAAGGCCGCCGGGGCGCTCGCTCGCGGTGACGTGGGCGCATCCTGCGGCGACCGCCCGGAGGCGGTCACCAGGACGACGG
>DATIOB010000318.1:0-17684 GCA_035473605.1 Conexibacter sp. | reverse complement strand
ACGCCGCTCTCCTCCGGCAGCGCCTCGCCGAGCGCTCTGAGTGCCGCGTCCCCGTGCGAGGGGATCGGCAGGCTGCGGAACATCCGCCCGAAGCGGCCTTCGAACAGCGGCGACTTCGGCACCGCTTCGAGGCCGCGCGGCGTGATCCCGCCGTGCGTCGTGAGGTCAAGTTCGTCCGTCGCCATGCGCCCGCGCCCCCGATGCTCGGAAAAGTGGAATCCCGATTGCGCCCAGAGCGGAACGCCGCGGTCAAGGCCGCCGCGGTCAGCCTGGCGCACCCGCCGTTTTCCGCCTCGCGATTGCGGACACCCTCGCGGCCAGAAAGTCAGAGGAGGCCCGAATGAGCAGCAGCGTCCAGACAGGCACGATCAGATCGGAGATCCCAGCGCGGCTCGACCGCCTGCCGTGGTGCCGCTGGCATTGGATGATCGTGATCGGGTTGGGGACCGTCTGGATCCTCGACGGGCTCGAGGTGACGGTCGTCGGCAACGTCGCCGGCCGCATCGCGGAGCCCGGCTCCGGCCTCGACATCAGCGCCGCGCAGATCAGCGGCCTGGCAGCCTCTCTCTACGTCGCCGGCGCCTGTCTCGGCGCCTTGTTCTTCGGCTGGCTGACAGACCGGTTGGGCCGCAAGAAGCTGTTCCTCGTCTCGCTCGCCGTCTACCTCGTCGCGACCGCGCTGACGGCGCTGTCGTTCGACTCGTGGTGGTTCTTCGCCTGCCGCTTCCTGACCGGCTTCGGCATCGGCGGCGAGTACGCGGCGATCAACTCCGCGATCGACGAGCTGATCCCCAGCCGCGTTCGCGGCCGCGTCGACCTCGTCATCAACGGCAGCTTCTGGATCGGCGCCTTCATCGGCTCGTTCCTGTCGGTCTTCTTCCTCGACGAGGCGATATTCGCCGCCGACGTCGGCTGGCGGCTGACCTTCGCGCTCGGCGCCGTGCTCGCGGTCGTGATCCTGCTGGTGCGGCGACATGTGCCGGAGAGCCCGCGCTGGCTGATGATCCACGGGCGCGAGGAGGAGGCGGAGGAGATCGTCGCCGAGGCCGAGCGGATCGCCCGCGAGGAGACCGGCAGAGAGCTGCCGGAGCCCGAGAGCTCGATCACGATCCGCCAGCGCCACTCGATCGGCTTCGGCACGATCGCGAAGACCGTCTTCAAGCTCTACCCGAAGCGCACGACGCTCGGCCTCTCGCTCTTCATCGGCCAGGCCTTCCTCTACAACGCGATCACGTTCGGCTACGCGACGATCCTGATCACCTTCTTCGACGTCCCCTCCGGTCACACCGGCTACTACTTCGCCGCGATCGCGGTTGGCAACTTCGTCGGCCCGCTGCTGCTGGGACCGCTGTTCGACTCGGTGGGCCGCAAGGTGATGATCTCCGGCACCTACATCATCTCGGGCGTCCTGCTGCTGGTGACCGCCTTCCTCTTCCAGCAGGAGACGCTGACCGCGACGACGATGACGCTCTGCTGGTGCGTCGTGCTGTTCTTCGCCTCCACGGGCGCCAGCTCCGCCTACCTGACCGTCAGCGAGATCTTCCCGATGGAGACGCGCGCGATGGCGATCGCCTTCTTCTACGCGGTCGGCACCGCGGTCGGCGGCATCACCGGCCCGCAGGTCTTCTCGCGCCTGACCGAGACGGGCGAGGTCAACGACGTCGCGCTCGCGTTCGTGATCGGCGCCGTGCTGATGATCGCGGCCGGCCTCGTCGCCGCCTTCCTCGCCGTCAGAGCGGAGCGGCAGAGCCTGGAGAACATCGCCAAGCCGCTGACGGCGCAGGACGCCGAGCAGCCAGCGGAGGAGCCGGGCCGCGGAAGACCGAGCGGCGGCAGCGCGCGCCCGGCGACGGTCTGACGCACGGCGGAGGGTCAGGATGTTCGGTTCGAAGAAGAAGCTCAACGACAAGCTCAACGATCTGATGGAGCAGCTCCGGCCCGACCTGAGTCGGGAATCGCTCGGCGTCGGGCCCGACTTCCCGGGCGTCGCCCCGAACCCGCTCCTGATGTTCGACGTGGAGACCGCCGACGGCATCTCGTACTACGTCGCCCTTGCCCGGGACGCGGACCCCGCCCATGTGCAGCAGCTCTCCGACGAGATCGCGAGCCGCAAGCGGACCTGACCCGAAGCCATTGGCGGGATCCCTAGCGGTCGCGCAGGTCGCGCGCGGCGCGTCTGGCGCGGCGCACCACGCGCGCATGCTCCAGCCGCTGCACGAAGCCCGGTCTGGGCACCGGCAGCGTGGCGACCTCGGCCGCGGTGATCGTCAGCGTGACGGCCCGCTCGGCGATGTGCGCGACCTCGGGTGCGTCGACGAAGCGCTTGCCGTCGCGCGTCTCGACGACGATCCCGTCGAAGATGTTCTCGCGCACGTTGTCCTGCACGCGCGCGACCTTGCCGACCTCGACGCCGGCGCTGTCGCGCACCAGCGTCCCGCGCTTGAGCGCCTTGTACGCGATCGCGTGGCCGTCGTCGTGCATCCTGGAATCGAAGCAGATCCGCCAGTCAGCCCGCGAGCGCGCCGCCGTCGACGACGAGGTCGGCGCCGGTCATGTACGACGACGCGGGTGAGGCGAGGAAGAGCGCCGCCTCGGCGATCTCCTCGACCTCGCCGACGCGACCGGCGGGCAGCCCGTCCCAGCGGCCGGGGGCGTCTGGGTCGGCCACCATCGCGGTGCGGACGCCGCCGGGCAGCAGCGCGTTGACGCGGATCCCGTCGGCGGCCAGCTCCAGCGCGGCGACGCGGGTGAGGCCGCGCAGCGCCCACTTCGAAGCGGCGTAGGCGCCCAGCTCGGGGTAGCCGGTCATCCCGGCGGTCGAGGAGACGTTGACGATCGCGCCGTGACCGGCTGCGCGCAGCGCCGGCGTCGCGCTGCGGATGCCGAGGAAGGCGCCGCGCACGTTGACGCTCAGCATCCGCTCGAAGCCGTCGCTCGTCTCCTGCTCCAGCGTTGCTCTCCAGTGCACGGCGGCGTTGTTGACGAGCACGTCGAGGCGGCCGAAGCGGACGACGGCGCGAGCGACGGCGCGCTCCCAGCCCGCCTCGTCGGTGACGTCGAGCGGCACGAACTCGGCCCGCTCGGCGCCCAGCTCGCGCGCGACCGCGGCGCCCTCGGCCGCCAGTAGATCGCACAGGACGACCCGCGCGCCCTCGCGCGCGAACAGGCGCGCCTCGGCGGCGCCCTGGCCGCGCGCCGCGCCCGTGATCAGCGCGACGCGGCCGGCGAGCCGGCCGTCGCCGTCAGATCCCATAGCCGCCGTCGACGTCGAGCAGCTGCCCGGAGACGAAGCCGGCGCGGGCGGAGGCGAGGAAGCAGGCCGCCTCGGCGATGTCGCGTGCGCTGCCGAAGCGGCGCAGCGCGATGTTGCGGCGCGTGATCGCGAGCGCCTGCGCGTCGAGGTCGCCGCTGGCGATCAACCGCTCCGCCATCCCGTCGGTGAGCATCCCGGGACCGACGCAGTTCGCGCGGATGCCGTAGCGCCCCTCCTCCGCCGCGATCGCTCTGACGAGCATCTCGACGGCCGCCTTCGGCGCTGCGCTGAGGCCGTCGCGGACGGGGTAGCGGCGGGTCGCGGCGGTCGTCACGGCGACGATCGACCCGCGCGACTCACGCAGCGCCGGCAGCGCCGCGGCGATCAGGTTGAAGCACGCGTTGACCTCCCCGTCGACCGCGGTCGCGAACTGCGCCGGCGCGATCCGGCTGAGGTGCAGCTGCGGGATGTGCGGCCCGGCGGCGTGGACGAGCGTGTGCAGCGCGCCGTGCCGCTCGCGCACCCGCGCGACGGCGGCCGCAGCCGCGTCGGGGTCGGTCAGGTCGAGCTGGACCGCCTCGGCGCGGCGGCCGGCGGCGCGCACCTCGCCGGCGACCCGCTCGGCGCCGTCGGCGTTGCCGCGGTAGGTCAGCACCACGTCGCTGCCGCGCGCGGCCAGCAGGCGGCAGATCTCGGCGCCCAGCCCGCCGCTGCCGCCGCTCACGAGCGCGACGCCGGCGCGGTCGGCGAAATCGGCCGGCTCTGCGGTCGCGCGCGCCGCCGTCACCGGCGCGGCCGCGCCGCTCATCCCAGCCGCTCGACGATCGTCACGTTCGCCTGTCCGCCGCCCTCGCACATCGTCTGCAGGCCGTAGCGGCCGCCGCTGCGCTCCAGCTCGTGCAGCAGCGAGGTCATCAACCGCGCGCCGGTCGCGCCGAGCGGGTGTCCGAGCGCGATCCCGCCGCCGTTGACGTTGACCTTCGCGAGATCGGCGTCCAGCTCCTTCGCCCACGCCAGCACGACGGGCGCGAACGCCTCGTTGATCTCGACGAGGTCGATCTCGTCGAGCGTCATGCCCGCGCTCGCGAGCGCGCGGCGGGTCGCGACGATCGGCGCGGTCAGCATGTAGATCGGGTCGTCGCCGCGGACGCTGAGGTGGTGGACGCGGGCGCGCGGCGTCAGCCCGTGCTCCTGCACGGCGCGCTCGGAGGCGACCAGCAGCGCGGCGGCGCCGTCGGAGATCTGGCTGGCGAGCGCGGCGGTGACGCGGCCGCCCTCGCTGAGCGGTCTCAGCCCCGCCATCTTCGCGAGCGTCGTGTCGCGGCGCGGGCCCTCGTCGTGCTCGACGCCGGCGAGCGGCGCGATCTCACGCGCGAAGCGGCCGCCGTCGATCGCCTCGATCGCGCGGCGGTGGCTCTCCAGCGCGAACGCCTCCATCTCTTCGCGGTCCAGCTCCCATCTCGCCGCGATCAGCTCGGCGGCGCGGAACTGCGAGATCTCCTCGTCGCCGTAGCGGGCGCGCCAGCCGGCCGAGCCGGAGAAGGGATCGCGAAAGCCGAACTGCTCGGCGACCGTCATCGCGGCGGAGATCGGGATCGCGCTCATGTTCTGCACGCCGCCGGCGACGACGAGTTCCTGCGTGCCGCTCATCACGCCCTGGGCGGCGAAGTGGAGCGCCTGCTGGGAGGAGCCGCACTGACGGTCGACGGTCGTGCCGGGGACGCCGTCGTCGAAGCCGGCGGCGAGCCAGGCGGTGCGGGCGATGTCGCCGGCCTGCGGCCCGATCGTGTCAACGCAGCCGAAGACGACATCGTCGACTGCGGCGGGGTCGACGTCGACGCGCGCCATCAGCGCCTGCAGCGCGTGGGCGCCGAGGTCGGCGGAGTGGACCTGCGCGAGCCCACCGCCGCGGCGGCCGACCGGCGTGCGCACTGCGTCGACGATGTACGCCTCTGGCATCTGCTGCTCCTCTCGTGCTTCGCACAGACCATACAACCAATCGCTTGCTTGGTCTATGCTCTGCCGGTCCAATCGGAAGGGAACGGGAGTGGCCACAGCACCAGACCGTCGCGCGATCATCCTCGACAAGGCTGCCGAGCTGTTCGCGCGCAAGGGGATCTCCGCCACGACCGTGCGCGAGATCGGCGACGCCGCGGGGATCCTCTCCGGCTCGATCTACCACCACTTCGACTCCAAGGACACGATCATCGACGCGATCGTCTCCTCCTACTTCGACGACATGCTCGCCGGCTACGACGAGGTGCTGCGCTCCGAGGCCGACGCGACCGAGCGGCTGCACGGCCTGATCCGCACCTCGCTGCGCTGCGCCGAGAACCACCCGCACGCCTCCGAGCTGTACCAGCGCGACCGCAACCACCTGCGCGAGACGGAGCGCTTCGACTACGTCAGAGAAGCGGTCGCGTCGATGCGCCGCACCTGGCTGACGGTGATCGAGGACGGCGTCGCCGAGGGCACCTTCCGCAGCGACATCAGACCGAAGATCCTCTACCCGATCATCCGTGACGGACTCTGGCGCACGGTCGAGTGGTTCCGCGCCAGCGCCGCCTACGACACCGACGACCTGGCGGAGGACTGCTTCGCCTTCTTCCGCCAGGCGCTCGCGGTGCCGGTGCGCTCCGCCGTCTAAGCGACGGCCGGCTCGAGGATCCCGGAGCGCTCCGCCGCCAGCCGCCGCAGCTCCAGCGGCGTGCCGTAGAGCAGCTCGCTCGCCTTCGCGCGCTTGAAGTAGAGGTGCGCGTCGTGCTCCCAGGTGAAGCCGATCCCGCCGTGGAGCTGGATCGTCTCGCCGGCGACGCGCAGCAGCGTCTGAGTGCAGACGGCGTTGGCCAGCGGTGCGACGACGGCCAGCTCCTGCGGCGCGCCGTCGACCGCCCAGGCGGCGTAGTGGGCGGTCGCGCGGGCGCCCTCCAGCTCCGCGGCGAGGTCGGCGCAGCGGTGGCGCAGCGCCTGGAAGGTGCCGAGCACGCGGCCGAACTGGACGCGCTCCTTGAGGTAGTCGACCGTCATCGAGAGACAGCGGTCGGCGCTGCCGACCGCCTCGATCGCGAGCGCGACCCACAGCACGCCGGCGAGCCGCTCGAGCGCCGCGGCGCCCTCGCCGGGCGCGCTCAGCCGCTGCGCGCGGGCGGCGGCGAGCGTCACGGTCGCCTGGCCGCGCGTGCCGTCGAGCGTCGGCTGCGGCGCGACGCTGACGCCGTCGGCGGAGGCATCGACGACGAACAGCGCCGGCTCGCCGGCGATCGTCGCCGAGACGACGAGCAGCTGCGCGAGCGCGCCGTCGAGCACGTGGGGGATCGTGCCGTCGAGTGCGAAGCCGTCGGCTTCCGCCCGCGCGGTCGCCACCGGCCGCGCCGGCTCGCGCGCGTCGAGCGCCAGCGCGACGACCGCCCCGCCGACGACCCGCTCCTGCAACCCCGGCGAGCCCGCCAGCGCGCTCGCGCCGACGACCGTCGGCAGATACGGGGCCGGCAGCAGCGCGCGGCCCGTCTCCTCCAGCGCGACGCCGACCTCGACGAACGAGGCGCCGGCGCCGCCGACCTCCTCCGACAGCGCGACCGCCGTCAGCTCCATCTGCTCGATCAGCTGCGCCCAGGTCGCCGGCGCGAAGCCGGCCCGCACCTGCTCCGATCTCGACCGCTGCGCGAGGAAGGCGCGCACGACGGCGCGCAGCTCCTCCTGCTCCTCGGTGAACGCGAACTCCATTCCCTCACCCCCGCGGCAGGCCGAGCATCCGCTCGGCGATGATGTTGCGCTGGATCTCGTCGGACCCGGCGTAGATCGTGTCGGCGCGCGTGTAGAGGAACAGCGCCTGGTCCTCCGACAGCTCGTACGGCTCGCCGGCGGTGACCGTCGCGGCGACGCCGCGGACGTCGACGGCCAGCTCGCCGAGGCGGCGGTGCCACGGACCCCACAGCAGCTTCGCGACCGAGGCCGAGCCGGCCGCGGCCGTCGGGTCGCCGGCGAGCGTGCGCAGCGCGTTGCAGCGCAGCACGCGCAGCTCGACCCAGGCGTCGGCGAGGCGGTCGCGCAGGGCCGGCTCCTCGATCGCACCGGTCGCGTGGGCGGTCGCGATCACACGCCGCAGCTCGCGCTCGAAGCCGATCTGCTGGCCGAGCGTCGCGACGCCGCGCTCGAAGGCGAGCGTCCCGAGCGCGACCTTCCAGCCCTCTCCGGGCGCGCCGACGCAGAGGTCGCCGTCGGTGACCGCGTCCTGGAAGAAGACCTCGCTGAACTCGGCCGTGCCGGTGATCTGCACGATCGGGCGGACCTCGATTCCCGGCTGGCGCATCGGCACGAGCAGATAGGCGAGCCCCTTGTGCCGCTCGGAGCCGGGCTCGCAGCGGGTCACGACGAACGACCAGTCAGCGTGCTCGGCCAGCGAGGTCCAGACCTTCTGTCCGTCGATCCGCCACTGCCCGTCATGCAGCCGCGCCTTCGTGCGCACGGCGGCGAGGTCGGAGCCGGCGTCGGGCTCGGAGTAGCCCTGGCACCACAGCTCCTCGCCGCTGAGGATCCCTGGCAGGAAGCGGGCCTTCTGCTCCTCGGTGCCGAACGCCAGCAGCGTCGGCGCCAGCAGCTGCTCGCCCATGTGGTTGACGCGGCCGGGGGCGCCGGCGGCGGCGTACTCCTCGTGGAAGATCACCTGCTGCAACAGCGTCGCGCCGCGGCCGCCGTGCTCGGCCGGCCAGCCGAGGCCGATCCAGCCGGCGGCGCCCAGCTCGCGCTCCCAGGCGCGGCGGACCTCGATCCCCTCGTGCTCGCGGCCGGGGCCGCCGGCGCCGTCGAGCGCGGCGTAGTCGCCGACGAGGTGGTCGTGCAGCCACTCGCGCACCTCGGCGCGGAAGGCCTCGTCCTCGGGTCGATGGCGCAGGTCCATCAGGCCGCTCCGTAGACCGGCGGCGGCACCGGCGCGCGCTCGATCAGGCCGGCGATCACGGCGCTCAGCTCCCCCGGCTCCCAGCGCGCGCCCTTGTCGGCGGGCTCGGTGTAGCGCCAGCCGTCGGCGACGCTGACCTTCGAGCCCTCGACCTCGAAGACGCGGCCGCTGACGGCGCCGGCCTCGACCGAGCCGAGCCAGACGACGAGCGCCGAGACGTTCGCCGGGTCCATCGCGTCGAAGCCCTCCTCCGGCCGTCTCATCATCTCGGCGAAGACGGCCTCGGTCATCGGCGTGCGCGCGCTCGGCGCGATCGCGTTGACCGTGATCCCGTAGCGGCCCAGCTCGGCCGCCGCGACCTGCGTCAGCGAGGCGACGCCGGCCTTCGCGGCGGCGTAGTTGCCCTGTCCGACGGCGCCGAGCAGACCCGCGCCGGAGGAGGTGTTGATCACGCGCGCCTGCGGATCGCCGCCGGACTTCGCCAGCTCGCGCCAGTGCGCGGCGGCGTGGCGCAGGGGCAGGAAGTGGCCCTTGAGGTTGACGCGCAGGACCGCGTCCCATTCGGCCTCGCTCATCGAGACGAGCATCCGATCGCGCACGATCCCGGCGTTGTTGACGAGCACGTCGAGTCTGCCGAACGCCTCGACGGCGGCGGTGACCAGCCCAGCCGCGGCCTCCCAGTCGGCGACGTCGGCGGGATGCGCGAGCGCCGAGCCGCCGGCGTCGGCGATCTCCGCCGCGACCCGCTCGGCGCCGTCGCCGACGTCGTTGACGAGGACGTGCGCGCCCGCCTGCGCGTAGGCGTGCGCGTGCGCGCGCCCCAGTCCCTGGCCTGCGCCGGTCACGATCGCGACGCGGCCCTCCACGAATCCGCTCAACTGCCTCTCCTCGCTCACTGCTTCTGCTGCTCGAAGGCGCTCAGCACCGCGCCGGCCTCCGCGACGATCCGCTCGATCAGCTCGGCGCAGGTCGGCAGGTCGTCGATGCGGCCGACGACCTGCCCGCTCGCCAGCACGCCGACGTCGGCGCGGCCGTCGTGCAGGCCGGCGCGGTAGAGCATCGGCGCGTTCGCCGACATCACGACCTGGCTCCAGCTCAGCTCACGCGCGCGCTTCGTCGCGACCGCCTCACGCACGAGGTCGGGCCACGACGTGCCGGAGAGCCGCTGGAAGGCGATCGCGTTGCGCGCCGCGCGCGTCATCCGCTGCCACGGCTTCGTCTGCTCGATCCGCTCGACGACCTCGGTCCGCAGCACGCGGTTGGGGACGCCGTCGACCTCGCGTGTGACGACCGTGTCGGTGACGCCGCGCGCCAGATAGGACTCCTTCACCGCCGGCGCGACCGGGCTCTCCTGCGTCAGCAGGAAGCGTGTCCCCATCGCGATCCCGGCGGCGCCGTAGGCGAGCGCGGCGACGAGGCCGCGGCCGTCGCAGAAGCCGCCGGCCGCGATCACGGGGATCTCGACCGCCTCGCAGACCTGCGGCAGCAGCACGCTCGTCGGCACCGGCCCGGTGTGGCCGCCGCCTTCACCGCCCTGCACGACGACCGCGTCGGCGCCCCACGCAGCCACCTTCTCGGCGTGGCGGACGGCGCCGATCGAGGGGATCACGACGAGGCCCGCCTCCTTGCAGCGGGCGATCAGCTCCGGCTTCGGCGCGAGCGCGAAGGAGGCGACCTTGACGCGCTCGCGGATCAGCAGGTCGACCTGCGCCGCCGCGTCGGGGCGGTCGGCGCGCAGGTTGACGCCGAACGGCCGCTCGGTCAGCGCCTTCGTCTGCGCGATCGCGCTCGCCAGCTCGGCACTGCTCATCGTGCCGCCGGCGAGGATCCCGAGGCCGCCGGCGTTCGCCGTCGCGGCGGTCAGGCGCGCGTCGGAGACGTAGCCCATGCCCGTCTGCACGATCGGGACGCGGATCCCGGTCAGCTCGCAGAGGCGGGTCGCGAGCGCGGGATGGGGCGCCGCGCTCATGCGCTGGGGACCTCTCGCTCGCGCAGTCCGCGCGGGTCGATCACCTCGCGGATCAGCCGCAGCTCCTCGTCGCTCGGCAGCCGTGTCGTCGCCGGCTCGCCGTCGGTCGCCAGCTCGAAGCCGGTCGCCGCCTGAACCTGCTCGAGCGTCACGCCGGGGTGGAGCGAGCGCAGCCGCAGCGTCCCGCCGGCGCCGCGGAAGTCGAGCACGGCGAGGTCGGTGACGACGACGCGCAGGTCGAGGAAGCGCTCTGCCGCGGGTCCGGCGGCGGCCGCCGCGGCAGGCCCGACGCCGGCGACCATGTCGACGCGCTCGACGAGCGCGCGCGGGCTGTGGCGCGGGATCCAGTAGCTGGTCGGGTGGCTGACGGTGTTGCCGGGCGCGCCGCGGACGCCGAGCAGCTGCACCTTCGGCCTGTCGTAGTCCTCGCCGATGCAGGAGATGTTGGCGTTCCCGGCGCGGTCGAGCTGCGACGGAATCATCATCACGTGCCGCCGGCCGCTCCAGACCAGCTCGAAGATCGAGCGGAAGGGGACGTAGCCCTCGCGCCGGCGCGGCTGCTCGCCGACCGGCCACGTGCCGGCCGCGAAGGCGGCCTCGCCGTCAGTCAGCAGCAGGTCGGGCTCGAAGGTCGCGCGCGCCAGCCGCGCGCCGACCGTCGGGATCGTGCCGAACGGGCTCGCGAGCAGCTCGCCGTCGCCGCGCCAGGCGTCGGCGCAGGCGGCGGCGCAGATCTCCGCGCGGGTCGCCGTCACGATGCTCATGCCACCACCTCGTCGTTCTGCCATTGCGCGACCGCGCGCTGGTACCCGGCCTCGTCACCTGCGAGGAAGCGAGCGGCGAACTCTTGCCACCGCTCCGGGTCGCCGGCTGCCTCGACGTAGGCGCGCTGGAACGCCTCGTCGCGCTCGTAGTCGGGGACGCAGGAGGTGAAGTGGGCGCCGCCGGGCGCCTCGACGACGCCGTGGACCATCCAGCGCGCGACCCGCAGCGTCGACAGCGGCGCCGCGGCGGCCAGCTCCTCGGTCGGGACGACCCGCTCGCAGGAGAGGTAGGCGCGCTCGGCCGCCATGCAGAAGAGGTCGTCGAAGTAGGGGTCGGGGCCGAGGAACTGCCCGTTGCCCGCCGCGTCGGCGCGGTTGAGGTGCACGAGCGCGGCGTCGAGCCGCAGCGCCGGCATCGCCACCAGCTCCTCGCCGTCGCCGTAGGGCGAGACGATCGTTCTGAGATCGGGGTTGGTGCGCATCACGCCGGAGCCGAGCCCCGCGCGGGTCGGCAGGAAGGGCAGCCGATTGGCCGCCGCGTAGAGGCCCCAGTAGAGCATGCCCTCGTCGTACTCGACCGACTCGATCGCGCCCGCTTGGCGGGCGGCGCGGAAATGCGGCTCCAGCGCAATCGTGTCGAGCGAGACGAAGCCGTAGACGAGCCGTCTGACCTTGCCGGCTGCGCACAGCAGCCCGACGTCGGGGCCGCCATAGGCGACGACCGTGAGGTCGCGCAGCTCGCTGCGCGCGATCGCGCGCACGAGCGACATCGGCTTGCGGCGCGAGCCCCAGCCGCCGATGCCGATCGTCATGCCGGAGCGCAGCTCGGCGACGACCTGCTCCTCGCTCATCAGCTTGTTGGACACCTTCCCTGCTCCTCCCCTTCAGATGCGATGCGCGATCAACCTAGCAAGCGCTTGGTCGAATGTCCATGCCCGTCGTGCCGATGCCCGCCTCGGCATAGCGGCGCATCATCAGGACGTAGTTCTCGGCGCCGCGCATGACGTAGGCGCGGTCGGGGTGGTCGGAGGGCACGGCGACCGCGGGAACGCCCTGTGCGCGGTGACCCGACGGCACCTCCAGCCTGCGCGCCAGCACCGCGCCGGCGGCCGCGACCGAGCCCGTGCGCAGGCAGGCGCCGGGCAGCACGTGCGCGCCGACCCCCACCAGGCAGACGTCTTCGACGACCGCCATCTCGATGAAGGCGAGGTGCGCGACGATGCAGTCGTCGCCGACGACGGTCGCAGTCGCCGGGCCGCTGTGCAGGACGGCGTTGTCCTGCACGCTCGTGCGCGCGCCGATGCGGATCGCGCCGAAGTCACCGCGCAGCACCGCGCCCGGCCAGACGCTGCTCTGCGGCCCGATCTCGACGTCGCCGATGACGGTCGCGTCGGGGTGCACCCACGCCGTCGGGTCGATCCGCGGGACGTGCTCGCCGAGCGCGTGGATCATCGCGTCGCCGCCTCGACGGCGACCAGCCAGCCGGGCTTCTCGCCGCCGCCGTCGGCGCGCAGCTCGGCGCCGCTGACGTAGGCCGCCAGCGGCGAGGCGAGCAGCATGCAGACCGCGGCGACGTCGTCGGCCGCCGCCATCCGCCCGAGCGGGATCGTCCCGCGCACCGCCGCCAGGCCCGCCTCGCCGCCGTAGTGGGCGGCCGAGCCGTCGGTCTCCACGAGCCCGACGGTGATCTGGTTGACACGCACCTTCGGCCCCCACTCGAGCGCGAGGCCGCGCGTGAGGTTGGCGAGGCCGGCCTTCGCCGCCGCGTAGAGGACGGTGCCGTGGGCCGGGCGGTCGCCCGCGACCGAGCCGATGTTGACGATCGCGCCGCCGCCCGGCTGCTGCTGCATCGCCGCGTTGGCGCGCTGGGCGACCCACAGCGGCGCGAGCAGGTTGAGCGCGACGATCGACTGCGCCAGCCCCGGCGAGGTATCGGCCGCTGATACGGCGGCCGTGCCGCCGGCGTTGTTGACGAGCAGGTCGAGCTGACCGAAGCGCTCCAGCGCCTGCTCGACGACGCCCGCCGCCTGCTCGGGATCGCGCACGTCGGCGGCGAGGAAGACGGCCTCGCCGCGCTCGCCGCGCGGCAGCCGCTCCGGCGCCCTGCGGCCGCAGACGACGACCGTCGCGCCCGCGTCGAGGAACCGCTCGGCGATCGCGCGCCCGATCCCCTTCGTCCCACCGGTCACCAGCACGACCTTGTAGGACATGTCGAAGCCCTGACTCATCGGCCCTCCTCACCACTGACCAAGCACTTGCTTGGTGGAGCGTATCACTCAGCCGAGCAGCCGCACCAGATCGCTCGCGATGCGCGCCAGCAGCCGCTCGACCTCGGGCTCACCCTGGAAGAGCGCGAGGAACCCGTGGATCTGGCCGCGTGCGCGGCGCAGCTCGACGCGCACGCCGGCGCCGCGCAGCCGCGCCGCGTACTGCTCGGCCTCGTCGCGCAGCGGGTCGTGCTCGGCGCTCAGCACGACCGCCGGCGGCAGCCCCGCGAGCGTCGCGGCGTGGGCCGGGGAGACCTGCGGCACGGTGCGGTCGACGGACGCGGTCGGCGCGTAGGCGTCCCAGTAGAAGGCGAGCTGGGCGCGGTCGAGCAGGTGCCCGCTGCCGAGCTCGGCGATCGAGGCGGTCGCCATGCGGCTGTCGAGCACGGGGTAGAGCAGCAGCTGGGCGGCGAGCGGCGGCAGCGCCAGCCCGCCGGGCGCGCCGGCCACGGGCGCGCGCGCCGCCTCGTCGCGCAGCCGCAGCGCGGCCGCCGCCGCGAGGTTGCCGCCGGCGCTGCTGCCGCCGACCGCGATCCGCGTCGGGTCGACGCCGAGCGCGGCGGCGTTCGCGCGCGCCCACGCGAGCGCGGCGAGCGTGTCGTCGAGCGCCGCCGGATGGGGGTGCTCCGGTGCCAGCCGGTAGTCGACCGACACCACGACGCAGCCGGCCAGCGCGGCGAGCGCACGGCAGGTCGCGTCGTGCATCGCGAGGTCGCCCATCACCCAGCCGCCGCCGTGCAGGTAGACGAGCAGCGGGCGCGATCCTTCCCCCGGACGGTAGATCCGCACCGAGAGCGGCCCTCCGGGGCCTTCGATCGTCGCGTCGCGCACCTGCCGCAGCGACCGCGTCGGCGGCACCGCAGGCCGCGGCGCGCGGAGCCGCGTCAACAGCTTCGCGCACGCTTCCGAGCCGATCTCAGGCGGGGGATCGGGGAACGCGAGGTCGCGACCCGGCCCCGCCAGGAATGCCTCGACCTCAGGCCGGAGCGCCATGCGTCTCGCCCGCCTCCGCCGCCTCCGCCGCGCGCACCGCCGGGATCACCTCTCTGCCGAACAGCTCGAGCGAGCGCATCAGGTCGTCGTGCTGGAGGTCCGCGAGCTGCATGCAGCAGACGAGACGGTCGCCGCCGACGGCGCGGAAGGCCTCGACCTTGCGCGTCACGCTGGCGGGGTCGCCGATGCAGAAGGCGCCGCTGTCGATCAGGTTCGAATAGCCGTCGTCGTCGGCGCCGCCGATGTCGAGCCCGGCCGCCCAGTTGCCGGAGGCGCCGTGTCTGCGCCGCAGCTCGGCGTGGTAGCGGTAGGAGTCCGGCACCTGGTCCAGCGGCGTGCCCTTCCAGTCGTTGGCGTAGATCTCGCCGAGCACGTCGATGTACCACTTGCCCGCCTGGCCCCCGAGCACCCGCGCGCGATCGTCGTCGTCGTGCGCGAAGGCGACCGTGAAGAGCGCGCACTGGTCGTTGGCGAAGTGGCCGATCTGGTCGGTCGGAGCGGCGACCGCCTCCTTGTAGGCGGCGATCCGCGGCGCGAGGTTCTCCGGCGCCGTCAGCGACGGCATCAGCAGCCCGAGCCCCTTCTCGCCGGCCATCTGACACGTGTCGGGCTGGGTCGAGGCGACCCACAGCGGCGGGTGCGGCTGCTGCACGACGCGCGGCACGACGGTGATCTCGTCGTCCCAGTCGAAGAATCTGCCGTGGTAGGAGAACTGCTCCCGGGTCCACAGCTCCGGCAGCAGCTTCGTCGCCTCCTCCCACTCCTCGCGCGTGTCGGCGACGTTCACGCCGAACGCTCTCAGCTGGTAGGGGCTGGAGGAGCGGCCGGTGCCCATCTCGACGCGGCCGTCGCTGAGAATGTCGAGCGTCGCGGCGCGCTCGGCGACGCGGATCGGGTGGTTGACGCGGCCCGGCATCAGCGCGACGCCGAAGCCGAGGCGGATGTCGGAGGTGCGTTGCGTCAGCGCGCCCAGCATCGCGTCCGGCGCCGAGGAGTGCGCGACCTCGGTGAGGAAGTGGTGCTCGACGAGCCAGATCGTCGAGAAGCCCATCTGCTCGGCGAAGACGGCCTGCTCCAGCGCCTCGTGGAAGCGGTCGCGCTCCTTCCCCGGCGTCCACGGCCGCGGGACCTCCAGCTCGAACAGCAGGTCGAACTTGAACACGGCATCTCTCCTCTGTCGGGCCGCTTCGTCTTGGTCACAAGACGATTGTTCGGCTTGGAATACGACAGTAGAACCAAGCGCCCGCTTGGTCAAGTCCAGCGGGCCGACGCCCAGCGCCACTACACTCGCCGCGATGGCCACCCCCGTCCCCGCCGTCGAGCGCGCCAGCCGCATCCTCGAGCTGCTCGCCGCCGAGCCGGCCGCGCGCCACCGCCTGTCGGCGATCGCGCAGCGGCTGGAGATCCACAAGGCGACGTGCGCGGCGATCCTCGCCGAGCTGGCCGCGGCCGAGCTGGTCAGCCGCCATCCCGACGGGCCCAGCTGGTCGCTCGGGCCGCGGCTGGTCGCGCTCGGCGCCGCCAGCGCCGGGCAGCACCGCGGCTTCGCGGAGGCGCGCCACGAGATGCAGACGCTGGCGCGGGAGCTCGAGCTGGGCTGCTTCGTGACGGCGCCGCTCGGCGAGGAGATGGTCGTGCTGGACCGCAGCGCCGAGCCGGCGCTCGCCGACCTGGCGGCGACGATCCCGATCGGCCTGCGCGCGCCGCTGCGCCCGCCGCTGGGGACGATCTTCTTCGCCTGGGCGCCCGACGCCGAGGTCGAGCGCTGGCTGGCGCAGGGCGACGAGTCCGACGAGGACCGCGAGCGGCTGCGGCGGGCGCTGCATGCCGTGCGGCTGCGCGGCTGGTCGCTCGGCAGCCGCGTCGAGCTGCAGCTGCCGCTCGACGCGGTGCTGGACCGGCTCGCGCAGGCCGACGAGCCGGCGCAGCGAGTCGCGATCGCGATGGAGCTGGCGGAGCTGGTGCGGCGCGAGCACGAGGATCCGGCGCACGTCGTCGACGACGCCGCCGGGCGCGGCGCGCAGCTGCTGCTGGCGCCGGTCTTCGGGCCGGGCGGCCGGGTCGTCCTCAGCTTGACGCTGTTCGGACGGCCGAGCCGCTTCGGCCCGCGCGACGTGCCGCGCTACGCCGCCGCGCTGGTGGCCGCCGCGCGCCGGGTCACCGGCGCGATCGGCGGCCATGAGCCGGTCGAGGCGACCGGCTGGCGGTAGGACCGCGGGTCAGCCGACGCCCCACAGTCTCTCGTACTGCTCTCTGTAGTCGACGACCGTCGGGAACTCGTCGGTCGTGCTCGGGATCGTGTCCTTCGTGACGACCCAGTGGGGGTAGGTCTGCGCTGTGGAGGGATCGGTCGACTCGCCGTTGACCGAGCGGATCAGGAAGTCGATCGAGCGCCACATCAGCTCGGGGTAGCCGTAGATGTGCTCGGCGACCATCGACTGCCCGGCCTTCAGGTAGCCGGCGGTCGTCGGGTTGTTGTTGATGCCGACGAACTTGACGTCCTCGCCGACCCCGGCCGACTGCAGCGCCGCCGGGACGCCGACCGACATGTCGGCGAAGCCGTTGACGACCCAATTGACGTCGGGATGGCCCTGAAGATAGGTCGAGATGCGCGTCGGCAGGTCGTTGCCGATCGACGTCGCCGGGACGTCGAGCTCGTCGACCGAGCAGGAGTCGCAGTATCTCTCGAGCGTCTCGCCGAACGATCTGCCGATCAGCTGCACCGTCGGGTAGGCGGCGACGCCGACGATCATCGCGTTGATGTCCTTGCCGCCGGCCTCGACGAGCGCGTACTTCGCGAGCCGCTCGCCGGCGGCGACGTAGTCGGGCGTGCCGGCGAAGACGGCCGAGATCCCTGTGCCGGGCGGGTCGGTGACGGAGATGTCGACGGCCGGCACTCTCGCGGCCTCCAGCTCCTCCAGCTCCGGGTTCATCATCGTGCGCGGGAAGCCGGAGGCGACGACGCCGTCGGGCTTGGCGCGGACCGCCTGCGCCCAGGCCGCCTTGACCGACTCCGGCGTGACGCCGGCGTTGACCGGTCTGATCGTCCAGCCGACCGCCTCGGCGGCCGCCTTCAGGTACTCGCCGTTGGTCGCGCAGACCGGCGAGCCGCACTGGATGTAGTAGATCTCCTTGCCGGCCGGGATCTCTCTCTCGATCGGCGCGTCGATGCCGATGCTGGTCGGCCGCGTCGTGAACTCTCTGACGGCGTCGGTGACCTCCGCCGGCAACGTCGAGTCGGCCGCGGCGGTCGCCGCCCCGCCGTCGCCGCCGGTGGTGCTGCCACCGCCGTCGTCGTCGCTGCTGCCGCACGCGGCGACCGTCAGCGCAATTGCGAACGCGGCGATCAGCGCCGCGATCAGGCGTGCCGTTCCTCTCATGCGCACCGTCTCTCCTCCTCTACTAGACCAAATGCTTGCTTGGTAGCGTACGCACGGCGAGGCGGCGGCGTCAAGCCATCGCGATCCCGCCGTTGACGCTCAGCACCTGGCCGGTGACGAAGCCGGCCGCCGGCGAGGCGAGGTAGCCGATTGCCGCCGCG
>DATIOB010000317.1:0-2093 GCA_035473605.1 Conexibacter sp. | reverse complement strand
CGATCCGCTGCAGGTCGACGCGCGCCGGCACCTGCGGCGGCTCGATCTCGGCGCTCGTGTAGACGATCACGTGCGCTTCGGGATCCGCGAACAAAGGGATCTGCAGCGGCAGCCGGCCGCTGCGCGTGATCGTCACCAGCGGCGGCACGGGGTTGAGCCCAAGCGCCTCGCGCACCGCGCGCAGGTCGGCTCTGCGGATCGGTCGGCTGTAGCCCTCCTGCTCGATCGTGCCGGTGCCGACCAGCAGCGCGTCGGCCTGCGTGCGCAGGCGGCGGAAGACCTCGTGGTCGCCGTCGTCGCCGATCGAGCCGGAGCGCCCGTCGAGCGCGATGCGGCCGTCGAGCGTGGCGGCGAAGTTGGAGATCAGGAAGGGGCGATCGGCCGGCGCGCGCGCGGCGAGGCCGAGGTCGTGCAGCAGCTCGGCGCTGTCGACCGGGCCGGGATCGGGAAGGAGGCGGTTGAACTGCATCGGCGGCGGACTGTATCCCCCGGATCCGCTCCGGCATATCGTCAGACGATCGAGGGCAGGGTGGTAGCGTCCGCGCTTCCGGCGCCCCCGATCACCTCCCGACCGCCGCCACTTTCATGACTTCGAATCAGAACCGCCCCGATCGCAACCTCGCGCTGGAGCTTGCGCGTGTCACCGAAGCGGCGGCGCTGGCCGCGGCGCGGCTCGTCGGCCGCGGCGACAAGATCGCCGCCGACCAGGCGGCCGTCGACGCGATGCGCTTCGTGCTCGACTCGGTGCCGATGAGCGGCACGGTCGTGATCGGCGAGGGCGAGAAGGACGAGGCGCCGATGCTCTACAACGGCGAGACGATCGGCGACGGCTCCGCGCCCGAGGTCGACATCGCCGTCGACCCGCTCGAGGGCACGCGCCTCTGCGCCCTGGGGATGCCGTCGGCGATCGCCGTGATCGCGCTCGCCGAGCGCGGCACGATGTTCGACCCGGGCCCGATCGTCTACATGGAGAAGATGGCCGGCAACGAGGAGGTCGCCGACCTGCTCGACCTCGACCGCCCGATCGGCGAGACGCTGAAGCTGGTTGCCGAGCGCAAGGGCATGGGCGTCGGCGACGTCACGGTCGTGATGCTCGACCGTCCCCGCCACGAGCAGGCGATGAAGGACGTGCGCGAGGCCGGCGGCCGCATCCGCCTGATCACCGACGGCGACGTCTCGGCGGCGCTGCTCGCCGTCAGCGACCGCTCCCCGGTCGACCTGCTGTACGGGATCGGCGGCACGCCCGAGGGCGTCATCACCGCCGCCGCGCTGAAGTGCATGGGCGGCGCGATCGTCGGCCGCCTGTGGGCGCGTGACGAGACGGAGAGAGACGCGGCCGTCAACGCAGGCTACGACCTCTCCAGAATCCTCACGACCAACGACCTCTGCTGGGGCGACGACGTCTTCTTCTCCGCCACCGGCGTGACCGACGGCGACGTGCTCCAGGGCGTCCGCTACCGCGGCAGAGGCGCGACGACGGAGTCGCTCGTGATGCGCTCCCGCTCCGGCACGGTGCGCCGCGTCCACGCCACGCACGACCGCACGAAGCTGCGCACGATCACGGGCGAGCGGTACGGATGAGCAGCAGCTAGTCGCGGCTCCGCGGGGGCGAACTTCGCGATCAGTGCGGCTCTGGGGGTTCTATGGACCCCCGATCCCGCACTGATGCGGCGATCTCACGTATGGCTGACGCCCAGCACGGCGTCGTCGCGCGGCGGCAACTGCTGGCTGCCGGCCTCAGCCGCGACGTCGTGCGCGGGCGGCTGCGGCGTGGACTGCTGCTGCCCCTGACCGCGCGGATCCGCGTCTTCGCACGACGGCAGCTCGCCGCCGAGGACATCACCATCGTGGAGGCGATCCCCGTCACTGCGGTCGCACGCACGCTCGTCGATCTCGCCGAGCTGCTGTCGTACGACCGCCTGCTAGACGTGCTGACCGAAGCGGAACAGACGCGGCAGTTCGATCTCCACGCGCTGCACCGGGCGCTCGATCGCGTCAACCATCGTCGCGGACCAGGACACGCGCGCCAACCAACGACCTGACGCTGCTCGGCTACACGGTGCTGCGCTTCACCCACGACGACGTCGTCCGCC
>DATIOB010000316.1:0-15145 GCA_035473605.1 Conexibacter sp. | reverse complement strand
GGTCGGCGCGATCGGCATCTCGAAGATGAACAGCACCCGCGACGGCACCGATCAGTTCAGCGACACGACGGTGCCCGCGCTGCAGTCGATCGGCTACGCGAACGCGATGCTGCACATGTACCGCGAGAACCAGCTGCACTATGTGGCGGCGCTCTCGCAGGGCAGATCGGGCGCCCACTGGGCCAGACAGGCGACGATGAGCCTCGACTGGATGGAGCAGATGCTCGGCGGCGCGCGCAGAGCCGCGACGACCGACGAGGAGCGCGCGGCGCTCACGACCTTCAGAGAGCAGTGGCAGAGATACTTCGACGACAGCGCGACGTACAGATCGCTCGCCGACGCCGGCGACTACGGCGCCGCCTACGCCGCGATCAACGGGCCGGCGATCGACAGAACGTTCGAGATCGCCCATCTGACGATCGGCGACACGAGCAGAATCATCGTCAGATTCTCCAGACAGCGCGCGGATGCGGCCAATGACACGGTGACGCAGGGCACGACGCTGATCTTCGTGCTGGTCGCGCTCGCGGTCGTCGCGGCGCTGGCGCTGGCGTGGCTGTTCGCGCGCTGGATCGGCGGCGCGCTGAGGCAGATGCTGACGGCCGCGCGCGGGATCGCGCAGGGCGACGTCGAGCAGAGACTGACGATCAGATCGAGCGACGAGATCGGCCAGACTGTCGACGCCTTTCGCGAGATGGTCGCCTACCTGGAGGAGGCGTCCGGCGCCGCGCAGCGGATCGCCGCCGGCGACCTGTCGCAGGAGATCGTGCCGCGCTCCGAGCGCGACGCGCTCGGCGTCGCCTTCGCGGAGATGAACGGCACGCTGCGCGAGGCGCTCGGCGAGCAGTCGTCGCTGGAGCTGCTGATCGCACGGATGGACGAGCTGGAGCGCGGCGATCTGACCGCGCTGGAGCAGGGCCTGGCGGCCGTCGCGCAGGGCGACCTGACGCGCGACGCGAGCGCCGCGGCGCAGCCGATCGCCGTCCCCGCCGGGCAGGAGGCCGGGCGGCTGGCGACGATCTTCAACCGCATGCTCGCGCGGGCGCACAGCTCGGTCGACGGCTACAACGCGATGCGCGACAAGGTCGCCGCGATGGTGCGCGAGATCAACCAGGAGGCGGCGACCGTCTCCGACGCCTCGCGCCAGATGGTGACGGCGTCGACCGAGACCGGCGGCACGATCGACGAGATCGCCGGCGCCGTCGGCGAGATCTCCTCCGGCGCGCAGCGCCAGGTCGACACGCTCGGCCGCGCGCGCGAGCTGACCGGGCAGGTCGTGACGGTCACGCGCGAGTCGGCCGGCAACGCGGAGCGCACGACGGCCGCCGCCGAGCAGGCGCGCGCGGTCGCCGAGGAGGGCGCGAGCGCGATCGCCGAGGCGACCGAGGCGATGCAGGCGGTGCAGCAGTCCTCCGCGGCGGTCACCGACACGATCCGCGAGCTGGGCGCGAAGTCCGACCAGATCGGCGGGATCGTCGACACGATCACGGGGATCGCGGAGCAGACGAACCTGCTGGCGCTCAACGCCGCGATCGAGGCGGCACGCGCCGGTGAGCAGGGACGCGGCTTCGCGGTCGTGGCGGAGGAAGTGCGCAAGCTGGCGGAGGAGTCGCAGCAGGCGGCGTCGTCGATCTCCGGCCTGATCTCGCAGATCCAGTCGGAGACCGGTCGCGCGGTCGAGGTCGTCGAGAATGGCGCCGCGCGCACGCACGAGGGCGTTGCGACGGTCTCGCAGGCGCGCGAGTCGTTCCTGCGGATCGGCACCAGCGTCGACGACATGACCAACCGCGTCGGGCAGATCGCCCTGGCGGTCGAGCAGATCTCCTCGACCGCGGTCGCGATGGAGGAGAACATGGCGCAGGTGGTCGCGGTCGCCGAGCAGTCGTCGGCCTCGACCGAGCAGGTCTCCGCGTCGGTCCAGCAGACCTCGGCGGCAAGCCAGGAGCTGGCGGCGTCGGCGCATGGGCTGGCCAGCTCGGCGCAGCAGCTCGAGCGGGTCGTCGGGCAGTTCGTTCTGGTCTGAGGCGACGGGCGCGCGGCGCGGCGTCGCGCTCCGGCGCAGCCGCCCTCCCGCCGTCACCCTCCCGCGCTCGGCTCCCCGCCGGGCGCGGCGCGCCCCCTCCCCGTCACCCCTCCGCGGGCGTGGCGGCGGCGGGGGCGTGCGCGTCGCTGACGGAGGCCATCGCGGTGAGGATCTCGTCGGCGAGGCGGGCGCCTTCATCCGAGTACTCGGGGGTCGCGCGGATCCGCATCACGACCTCGTCGCCGTGCAGCTCCTCCAGGCCGATGTCGGGGCGGTTGCGCAGCTGCACGGTGACCGCGCCCTGGAGGATCGACTGCACCTCGGTGGGCTTGACGCTGCGGCCGAGGCGGACGCGCAGGTCGACCGAGGCCGGCTCGCGCAGCGGCACGACGGCGGCGCTCAAGACGACGGAGTTGGGGACCATGATGCGGTCCTCGCCGCGCGCGAAGGTCGTGTACAGCAGGCCGAGCGAGCTGACGACGCCCTCGACCTCGCCGGCGAGCCCGCCCGCCTGGAGGCGCACCCTCTCCCCGACGCGGAAGGGCCGGGCGCTCAGCAGCACGGTGCCGGCGATCAGGTTGCCGAGCGTCTGCTGCGCGGCGAGACCGATGACGACGGCGGTGAATGCACCGCCGACGGCGAGCGCCTCCGGCCGGATCCCCGCGATCCGCAGCGCCGCGACGGTGAAGATCGCGACCGTGGTGAGGCGCAGCATGAAGCCGACGGTGCCGGCGGTGCCGGGATCCATGCGGCGGAAGAGGTCGGGCGCGATCGCGCGGCCGACGTCGCGCGCGAACGCCCAGCCGAGGATCACGAGCGCGATCACGGTGAACATCCGCACGGGCGTGTCCCAGCCGCTGCCGAAGAGGTCGCCGCGGTAGTTGTAGAGCGCCAGCACGGCGATCAGCAGCGGCAGCAGGATCAGCGCCTGCCGCCGGGCGCGCTTCGCGGCTCTCTGCCCCAGCTGCCGCGCGAGTCCGACCTCCTCCCACGCGTGCGAGCGGGTCTGCAGCATCCGCTCCAGCGCCCGTTCACGGCTGCCTTTGAAGCGTTTCGTCTTCGAGCCCATCAGCGGAGGCGTACCCGTGCCCGTCGGGCGCGACGCGTGAGAAGCGTCACCCAGCCGCTCGCGCTCCCAACCCGATCTCACGTGACCGCGGATCTGTACATCGCAGAGCGGCACAGATCCGCACTCATCGGCCTTCTGGCGCCGACCACCCCGCCGACGTCCTCCCTCAGAACAGCGCCTGCTGCACGGCGGCCGGCGGCGGGGCTGGCGTAACGCCGCCCGCCCCGCCTCCCCCGCCGCCGTTTGGTCCGCGCAGTGCTGCCGCCCCCGGCAGCGCACCCTGCGGCCGCTCGCGCGTGCGCAGCCGCCACGTCGGCGCGCGCCGGCCGCGTCCGCGCAGCAGCGCGGCCAGCCGCGCCCGCTCCTCCCTCGGCGCGTAGGCGCCGCGGGCGTAGAGCCGCTGGTAGCGCGGCACGAGGTCGGGCCGCGTCGCGCGCAGCCAGTCCATGAAGACGCCGCGCACATCGCCGCGCAGGTGCAGCCCGATCCCGCCGATCGAGACCGCGCCGGCCTCCTCGCAGGCGTCGAGCAGCGGCTCGATCTGGCGTGGCGCGTCGTTGATCCCCGGCATCAGCGGCGCGATCAGCACGCCGGTCGGGATCCCCTGGCGGTTCAGCTCCGCGACCGCCTCGATCCGCGCCCGCGGGTGCGGCGTGTGCGGCTCGGTCGCCCGCCACGCCTTCTCGTCGAGCGTCGGGATCGAGAGGCTGGCGGTGAAGTCGGTGACCGCGGCGATCTTCTTCATCAGCGGCAGATCGCGCAGCAGCAGCGGCGACTTCGTCAGCACCGAGCAGGGATTGCGGAAGTCCCGCATCGCCTCCCAGATCCCGGGCATCAGCTTGTAGCGCCCCTCGACCCATTGGTACGGGTCGGTGTTGGTCCCGAGCGCGACGTGCTCCCCCTTCCACGACGGCCGCGCCAGCTCCACCCGCACCACCTCCGGCGCGTTCACCTTCACGACGATCTCGCGCTCGAAGTCCCGCCCCGGCCCGAACCCGAGATATCTGTGCGTGGGGCGAGCAAAACAGTAAAGGCATGCATGGCTGCAGCCTCGGTATGGGTTGATGGTCCATCTGAATGGCATCCGCGACTGCGCGGGGACGCGATTGAGCGCCGATCTCGAGTGGACCTCGTAGAAGCGCATGTCGAGCGCCTCGGGCGCGTCGAAGCGGCGCACGACGGCGTCGTCTCTGTAGCCCGGCAGGCGCGTCGCCTCGTCGGCGGTGATCGTGAGGTTGTCCCAGCGCACGAACATATGTTCGCATAGGCTGCGGCGGAACGTCGAGCGCCGCCGCTTAGGATGGGCGTCGCATGCGCACCCGCACCTTCGCGATCGTGACCGTCGCCGGCCTCGCCGCCGCTGCGGTGCTGCTCGCGCTCGGCGCCGCCCAGGACCAGCCGGCGCTCGAGTACGCCGGCCTGGCCGCGGTCGCCGTCGTGTTGGTCTCGCGTCTGGCCTGGGAGATCAAGAACCGCGGACTGCGCGCGGCGAGCTTCCCGCTCCTGCTGGTCGCGGCGATCGCCGCGGGCTTCGTCGCTCAGCGGCTGTTCGGCTGAGGCGAGCGCGGCTCCGACCACGCGCTCAGCCGCCGCCGCCCGTTCTCAGACGCGCGCCGGAACTTCGCGCATGTCGCGCACGACGTGCGCGCCGGCGGCGGAGAGCATCATCGCCTCGTCCTCCGGGCGGTCGCGCGCGGCGTAGCCGAGCACGCGCATGCCGGCGGCACGGGCGCCGCGGACGCCGGTGACGGAGTCCTCCACGACGATGCAGGCGTCCGGCTCCCAGCCGCACTCGCGCGCGGCGTGGACGAACAGGTCGGGCGCCGGCTTCGGCCGCCGCACCATCGTCGCGGAGAAGACGCGCTCGGGCGGGAAGAGGTCGGCGAGGTCGGTCAAGACCAGTGTCTGCTCCATCTTCACGACACGTGCCTGCGAGGCGATGCAGGTCTCCCACCCCAGCCGCTGCACGGCCTCGACCGTCTCGCGCGCGCCGGCGACCGGCCTCAGCTCGCGCGCGAACGCCTCCGCGCGAGCGCTGTAGAAGTCGTCGATCCAGCCGGAGGGCAGCGGGCCGCCGCGGCGCAGCGAGACGTCGCGCTGGATCGCCTCGAGCGTCCCGCCGGCGTAGACGGTGCTGACCTCGCGCTCGCTCATCTCGACGTCGACGGCGTTGATCGCGCGCGTCAGCTCGCGCATCGAGATCGGCTCGCTGTCGACGAGCACGCCGTCGCAGTCGAAGATGACGAGACCGGGAGCGGACATCGGAGGAATCGAGGCGGCGCCGGCCGGCTCAGCGAGCCGCGGCGGCGCCGAGAGCGCGGGCGACGAGCGACTCCTCGCCCGTCAGCGTCTGGCTGGACGCGCGCTCGATGTCGACGTGGACGTAGTCGCCCGGCCGCGCGAGCCCGGTGAAGTTGACGACCTTGTTGTGGCGCGAGCGGCCGCGCAGGCGCGTCGGGTCCTTGCGCGACGGACCCTCGACCAGCACCTCCATCGTGCGTCCGACGAAGCGCTGCGCGCGCTCGTGCGCGCGCCGCTGGATCACCTCGACGAGGCGGTCCATCCGCTCGACCTTGACCTCGTGCGGGACCTGGTCGGGCAGGTCGGCCGCCTCGGTGTGGCGGCGCGGGGAGTAGACGAAGGTGAAGGCGCCGTCGTAGGCGACCTCCTCGCACAGCGACAGCGTCTGCGCGAAGTCCTCCTCGGTCTCGCCGGGGAAGCCGACGATGATGTCGGTCGTCAGCGCGACGTCCGGGACGTGCTCGCGCAGCAGCGCGACGCGGTCGAGGTAGCGCTCGCGCGAGTAGGTGCGGCGCATCGCTCTCAGGACGCGCGTGGAGCCCGACTGCAGCGGCAGGTGGACGTGCTCGCACAGCGCCGGCAGCTCGGCGTGCGCGCGGATCACGTCCTCCTTCATGTCCTGCGGATGCGGGCTGGTGTAGCGGATCCGCTCGATCCCGTCGATCGCGTCGATCGCGCTCAGCAGCTCGGCGAAGGTCGCGCGCGGAAGGCCGCGTCTGGCGAGGTCGCGGCCGTAGGCGTTGACGTTCTGGCCCAGCAGCGTGACCTCGGTGACGCCCTCCGACGCCATCCGCTCGACGTCGCGCACGAGCGTCTCCAGCGGCCGGCCGACGTCACGGCCGCGGGTCGAGGGGACGATGCAGTACGAGCAGGCCATGTTGCAGCCGACGGAGATCTGCACCCAGCCCTGGAACTCGCGGGCGCGCTTCTCCGGCAGGTCGCCGGCGAAGCCCTCGAACTCGAAGTAGCCCTGCGCGGACAGCGACTCGCTCGTGAGGAACTCGGCCAGCTTGTGCACCTGGCCGGGGCCGAAGGCGACGTCGACGAAGGGGAACTGGCGGAAGACCTCGTCCTTGACCGACTGCGCCCAGCAGCCGCCGACGCCGATCACGACGTCCGGGCGTTCGCGCTTGCGCCGCTTGGCGTGGCCGAGGTGGGCCATGAACTTGCTGTCGGCCGCCTCGCGGATCGAGCAGGTGTTGAAGAGGATCAGGTCGGCGACGTCGGGATCGGGCGCCTCGGCGTAGCCGATCGACTCGAGCATGCCCTTCATTCGCTCCGAGTCGTGCTCGTTCATCTGGCAGCCGAACGTCGTGACGTGATACCGCTTCATCGACGTCAGGGTACCTGCGCCGCCTATCTGGCGTACTCCACGGCGCGCGACTCGCGGATCACGGTCACCTTGATCTGGCCCGGGTACTCCAGCTCTCTCTCGATCTCGCGGGCGATCGCGAACGACAGCAGCGTCGCGCCGTCGTCGTCGATCGCGCCGGGCGCGACGATCACGCGGATCTCGCGGCCGGCCTGCATCGCGTAGACCTTGTCGACGCCCTCGTGGCGGGTGGCGATCTGCTCCAGCTCGCGCAGCCGTCTGACGTACTGCTCCAGCGACTCGCCGCGGGCGCCGGGACGGGCGCCGGAGAGCGCGTCGGCGGCCTGCACGATCACGGCCTCGACCGTTTGCGGCTCGACTTCGTTGTGGTGGGCCTCCATCGCGTGCACGACGGCGTCGGGCTCTCCGTACTTGCGCGCGAGGTCGCCGCCGACGAGCGCGTGCGGCCCCTCGATCTCGTGCGAGACCGCCTTGCCGATGTCGTGCAGGAGCGCCGCCCGTCGCGCGGTCTTCGGCGAGGCGCCGAGCTCGTGCGCCATCATCGCGGCGAGGTTGGCGCACTCGACGGAGTGGGCGAGCACGTTCTGGCCGTAGCTGGTGCGGAACTTGAGCCGGCCGAGCAGCTTGATCAGCTCGGGGTCGAGCCCCTGGACCTTCGCCTCGAAGACGGCGGCCTCCCCCAGCTCCTGGATGTGCTCCTCCAGCTCGGACTTGGCCTGGTAGTACATCTCCTCGATCCGCGCCGGGTGGATGCGGCCGTCCTGCAGCAGCTTCTCGAGCGTGATGCGGGCGGTCTCGCGGCGGACGCCGTCGAAGCCCGAGAGGACGACGGCGTTGGGCGTGTCGTCGATGATGAAGTCGACGCCGGTGAGGTTCTCCAGCGCGCGGATGTTGCGACCCTCGCGGCCGATGATGCGGCCCTTCATGTCGTCGGAGGCGAGCTGGACGACGGAGACGGTCGTCTCGGTGGCGTGACCGGCGGCGATCCGCTGCATCACGACGGAGAGGATGTTGCGGACGCGGCGGTCGGCGTCGCGCTTGGTCTCCTCCTCGATCTGCCGCACGAGCTTGGCCGACTCGTGGCGGACATCGTCCTCGAGATCCTTCAGCAGCATCTGCTTGGCCTGGGAGGCGGAGACGCCGGCGAGCCGCTCCAGCAGGCGCTCGTATTCGGCGTGGCGTTCGGCGGCGGCGTCGAGGTCGCGCTGGAGCACCTCGGCACGGTCGTCGAGCGCGCGTTCGCGGCGAGCGAGGTCGGCGCGCTGGGCGTCGAGCGCCTCCTCCTTGCCGAGGATCCGCTCCTCGATCCGCACGATCTCGGCGCGGCGCTCGCGCAGAGCCGCGTCCATGTCGGCGGCGACGCGAGCGTTCGCCTCCGCGACATGACTGCCTCTCCGCTTCGCGCTGAGCGCGGCAGCGACCATCAGGCCCACTGCCAGCACTGCTGCCGCGATCACGATTTCCATTGCCGTTCCTCTCCTCACAACCCGGCTGGTCTGCCGGGCTGCAGCTCACTGTCCGTTTGGGTAGCGGCGGACGGGCCGTGCGAGGAGCACGGAACTGAACACCAGGTGCGGCGCCGCGGCGCCGCCCTTCAGATGCCGGTCAGGCCGGCGTTCGTGGTGCGTGTTGCATGGGCAACAAGCCTGCAGACGTGCGGTGTCGGGCAGTCACGGGTGAAGGGTCTGGTTCCAGAATTCAGGGGTGTTTGCGGCAGTTTCATGCCCTCTTCGGGCCAGTCGTTCGCTGCCGGGATCGTAGTACTGCGCAACAGTTGACGCAATCGCGGGTGGCGAGCTGCACGCCGTGGCACGCGGGTGCCGGCTGCGCGGACGCGCCGCGACATGGCGACCGACGGGGCCGGCTCAGTCGTACGGGTCGCCTCCGCGCGCGTGGGCGCGGACGACCTCCCAGGCCAGCTCGGAGTCGTAGCCCTTGCGGGCGAGCACCCCGATCGCGCGCTTCAGCTCGCGCGGATCGTTCTCGAGCGCGGGGAAGCGTCGCCGCACAAGCGCCAGCGCCGCTTCGCGCTCGTCGTCGCGGCCGCGCGCGCCGACGGCGTCGCGCACGATCGCGGACGGGACGCCGAGCGCCAGCAGCCGCCGCTCGATCCGGTCGGCCCCCCACTCCTCCAGCAGCCGCTTGTCCTCTGAGAATTCGCGCGCGAAGCGGACGTCGTTCACGTAGTCCTGCTCGCGCAGGCTCGCCAGCGCCTGCTCGATCGTCTCGGGCTCGACCTGCCTGCCTTCCAGGTAGCGGCGCAGCTCGACCTCGGTCCGCGCGCGCGGACCGAGGTAGCGGAAGGCCATTTCGAGCGCGTTCTGAAGGCGCAGGGCCGGGTCGAGCGCACGCTCCCTCGTCCGGGCTTCGCGCTCGTCTGGCTCGTCCGGCCGATCCGATTCGACCTGGTCGGCCGCCTCTGCCGCCGTCTCCTGCATCGGATCAGGCCGCGGCGGGCTCCGCCTCCGGCGCCTTCTCGTCGTGCTCGATCGGCGCGACGAGGCCGCGGTCGAAGCCGAGCGCCGTGTAGATCTTGTCCTCGATCTCCTTCGCGATATCGGGGTGCTCCTTCAGGTACCCCTTCGCGTTGTTGCGGCCCTGGCCGAGCCGTTCGCCGTTGTAGGAGAAGAACGAGCCCGACTTTGTGACGATGTCGTGCTCGATGCCGTAGTCGATCAGGCAGCCCTCCGTCGAGATGCCCTGACCGAACTCGATGTCGAACTCGGCCTGCTTGAACGGCGGCGCGACCTTGTTCTTGACGACCTTGACGCGGACGCGGTTGCCGACGGCCTCGGTGCCGTCCTTGAGCGTCTCGATCCGGCGGATGTCGAGTCGCTGCGACGAGTAGAACTTCAGCGCGCGACCGCCCGGCTGCGTCTCGGGCGAGCCGAACATGACGCCGACCTTCTCGCGGATCTGGTTGGTGAACAGGCACATCGTCTGTGTGCGGTTCAGGTTGGCGGTCAGCTTGCGCATCGCCTGCGACATCATGCGCGCCTGCACGCCGACGGTCTGGTCGCCCATCTGGCCCTCGAGCTCGGCGCGCGGTGTCAGCGCGGCGACCGAGTCGACGGCGACCATGTCGACGGCGCCGGAGCGCACGAGCATGTCGGCGACCTCGAGCGCCTGCTCGCCGTAGTCGGGCTGCGAGACGAGCAGCTCGTCTATGTTCACGCCGATCCGCTGCGCGTAGAGCGGGTCCATCGCGTGCTCTGCGTCGATGAAGGCGCAGACGCCGCCGAGCTTCTGAGCCTCGGCGATGATGTGGTACACGAGGGTCGTCTTACCGGATGACTCCGGGCCGAAGACCTCGACGATGCGTCCACGCGGGACGCCGCCGATGCCGAGCGCCAGGTCGAGCGAGAGTGCGCCGGTGGGGATCGCGTTCACTCTCACGCGAGCGCCCGGGTCACCCATCCGCATGACGGTGCCCTTGCCGAACTGGCGCTCGATCTGTGTCAGCGCCCCTTGCAGGGCGGCGTCGCGGGCCTTCGCGGCCTTGTCCTGCTCGCTCATTACTGGAAGCTCCTTAAGTCACGTCGTGAGTCAATGAAAGTACGCCCTGCGTCGGACGGAATACGAACACATGATCGTGTCGCCCCTCGGAGGCTAGGCGCTCGGCCAGCGGAAGCGCTACGCGCGTCTGTGCCGACTCTGCGGAGGATCAGCGCAGTTCGGCGCGCGCGAGCGGCTCGTAGCGTGCCCCGCCCCCGCCGAGATGCGAGCGGTAGAGCGTCACGGCGGCCGCGTCGAAGGCGAGCGGCGGCAGCGGCGGCAGCGTCGCTCCCGCCAACGCGCGCGCCGCGCGCTCGTTGCCGCGCGACCGCACCCGCGCGACCGTCACGTGCGGCAGGAACGGCCGCGCCTCCGGCTCGAACCAGCCGCCGGCCGTCAACGCGGCCGCGACGCCCGCCTGCAGCCGCCCCAGGGCGCCGGAACCGTCGAGAAGGCCGACCGCGAGCACGCGCGGGGAACGGCGTGGGAGCCAGAGCGGGTCGGCGAGCGCGAGATCGTCGAGGCGCTCGTGACCCACTGCGCCGACCATCGCCCCGCCGATCGCCTCGGCCTCGCTCGCATCGCGCTGACCGAGGAAGCAGAGCGTGACGTGCAGGGCCTCGGGCACGACGGGGCGCAGCAGGCGCGGTTCGGCTTCGAGCAGCGGCGCGCGCCAGGCGACCAGCGCCTCGCGCACCTCCGAAGGCAGGTCGAGCGCCGCGAACAGGCGAACGCGCTCGCCGCCCACCGGCTCAGGCGCGGCCGGAGTCCGCGCCGGGAGACGAGGGCGCGCCGGGTTCGACGTTCGCGTCGGCCTCGATCAGCAGCCGCCGCAGCATGTGCAGCGCGACCGTCGTCGTGCGGTCGCGGATGTCGGCGCGGCTGCCGGGCAGCGACAGCCTGCGCGTCAGGCGCGGTCCGTCGCGCAGCGCGACGCTCACCCACACCAGTCCGACCGGCTTCTCCGGTGTCCCCCCGCCAGGCCCGGCGACCCCGGTGATGCCGACGCCGACGTCGGCGCCCAGACGCGCGATCGCGCCGTCGGCGAGCGTCTCCGCCACCTCCGAAGAGACCGCTCCGACCCGCTCCAGCACCGCCTCAGAGACACCCGCGAGCGCGACCTTCGCGGCGTTGGAGTAGACGACGAGGCCGCCGAGCACGTACGCGGAGGAGCCGGCGCGATCGGTCAGGCGACCGGCGAGCAGCCCGCCGGTGCACGACTCGGCCGTCGCGACGGTGCGGGCGGGACGCTCCAAAGCCGCGTCACCCACTCCGCCGGCCCCTGCCTCGCCGAGCAGCATCCCCGCGACCTGCGCGTCGATCGTCGCGCCATCGGTCGAGAACAGCAGCGGGCCGTGGCGGCGCGCCACGTACGCCTCGAACGCCGCATACGCGGCGGCGTCGGCCGGCGCGTAGCGCGTCGCGATCTCGATCTCGCCGCGCCGCAGGCAGGTCGTGATCTCCAGCGGGTCGAGCGCCAGGCCGTCGCGCGCGGCCGCCAGCAGCGTCTCGGCGATCTCCGACTCGGGGATCCCGAACAGGCGCATGATCCGCCACTCGAAGGTGCCTGCGCCGGCGACGGCCGCCTGGAAGGCTTCGGTCGCGATCGCCGTGCCCCACATCGGCTGCAGCTCGCGGGGCGGCCCGGGCAGCACGACGACGGTCGGACCGTCGCCCGCGTCAGAGGGCGGCACGACCAGCCCGGGCGCGGTCCCGACCGGCTCCAGCACCGTCGCGCCCTCCGGGACGAGCGCCTGCTTGCGGTTGGAGCGCAGGACCGCCTCGCGGTCGAGGTCGGGCCAGCGCGAGAGCAGCGGCTCGAGGATCTTCGCGATCCGCCCGAAGAGCGCGTCGTCGAGCGCCAGCGGCCGCTCCTGGAAGCGCGCGACGACCTCGCCGGTGAGGTCGTCGGCCGTCGGGCCGAGGCCGCCGCTGGTGACGATCAGCGCCACTCTCTCGGCAGCGAGGAAGCGCAGCGCGGCGAGCAGGTCCTCAGGACGGTCGCCGACGACGGTGATCTGCACGACGTCGACGCCGATCTCGCGCAGCCGCTCCGACAGCCACGGTCCGTTGCTGTCCCTGATGATGCCGTTGAGGACCTCGGTCCCCGTCACGACGATGCCGGCGCGAACGCTCACCGCAGCACTCACGTGCACGTCGGCAGCTGGTCGCCGGAGATCGGCGTCGCGCCTCTCGCGGTGACGGCGAAGCCGATCGCCTCCGAGGACGCGGGCACCTCGACCGCTCTGCCGTTCGCTCTCATCGTCACCTGGCTGTTGCCGAGCGTGATCCGCAGCGATCTCGCTCTCAGCAGCGGCACCGCCTGGCCGGCGGTGAAGGTCTGGCCGGCGATCAGGACTCTGTCGTCCTGGTCGACGGCGCAGACGTAGACGTCGCCGGTCGGCGTCAGGCGCACGCCGGCGAGCGTCGGCGCGCTCGGCGCCACAGCTCTTCTCTGCGCGGTTCTTCTGCGCTGAGCGCCTCTTCTCGTCGTCGAGGTCGTCTGCGCCGTCGTCGGCGTCGTGGCGCCGCCGTCGTCGTCGCCGCCGCGCGTGCCGAGCACGTAGAGCGCGCCGACCAGCACGACGAGCAGGCCGAGGGTGATCGCCCAGCGCGGCACCCCGCCGCCCCCGCCGCCGCGTGAGCCGCCGCCCCGTCCGCCTGAGCGACCGCCGCCGCGGCGGTCGCGCGCGGCGAGGCCGGGACTGCTGACGGCGCGCAGCTCGCTCTCACTGGGACGCTCGTAGCGGAGCTTGTACTCCTCCACCAGTGAGCGCGCGTCGACGCCGATGAACTCGGCGTAGGTGCGGATGAAGCTCTTCGCGAACGTGGAGCCCGGCAGCAGCTGCCACTCCTCGTTCTCGATCGCACGCAGGTACTTGGCGCGGATCTTCGTCGCCTGCTCGACCTCGGTGATGTCGATCCTGGCGCGCATGCGCGCCTCGCGAAGAGTGGGGCCGATCTCAGGCATTCGCTGCGAAGGCTATCGACCGCGAGGCCGAAGTCGTGGCGAAATTCCTGCAAGCGCCGGGCCGGGCGGCGCGACGCTCACGAGAGCGTCGGCTCGTCGTCCGGTGCGCCTGTTCCCGGAGTGGGGAGCGGGATCTGCTCGCCGGCCCGTTCACCGGGCGGCGGACCGGCTCTCTCGGCCAGCGCGACGAGGATCCGCGGCACGTCGGACTCGGTGATCAGCACCTGGCGCGGCTTGGAGCCCTCGTAGCCGGAGATGATCCCGCGCCGCTCCAGCATGTCGATCAGCCGGCCGGCGCGCGTGTAGCCGAGCCGCAGGCGGCGCTGCAGCATCGAGGTCGACGCGGTCCCCATCTGCGCGACGAGGCCGATCGCCTCCTCCAGCAGCGGATCCTCGTCGGGATCGAAGCCGTCGTCTGCCGCGGACTCCTCGGGCGCGTCCTCGTCCTCGACCTCTTCGAGCAGGTCGTCGCGCAGCTCGGGCTCGCCCTGCCTGCGCCACGCCTCCGTCAGCTCAGCGATCTGGTCCTCGTCGATGTAGGCGCCCTGGATCCGCTGGAGCTTGGAGGAGCCGACCGGCGAGAAGAGCATGTCGCCCTGACCCAGCAGCGACTCGGCGCCGTTCTGGTCGAGGATCACGCGCGAGTCGGTCTGTGAGGAGACGGCGAAGGCGATCCGCGACGGGACGTTGGCCTTGATCATGCCGGTGATCACGTCGACGCGCGGCGACTGCGTCGCGAGCACGAGGTGGATGCCGACCGCGCGCGCCTTCTGCGCCAGGCGGATGATCGAGTCCTCGACGTCGGCCGGGGCGACCATCATCAGGTCGGCCAGCTCGTCGATCACGCAGAGGATGTACGGCAGCCGCGACTCGCCGCGCTCCTCGCGCCGTCTGTTCAGCTCCGGCAGCGAGCGGGTGCGCGCCAGCGACATGATCCCGTAGCGCTCCTCCATCTCCTTGACGAGGTTCTGGAGCGCGTTGGCGGCCTTGCGCGGGCTCGTGATGACCGGCGTCAGCAGGTGCGGGATCGACTCGTAGTGGTTCAGCTCGACCTGCTTGGGATCGACCAGCACGAGCTTGACCTCGTGCGGGTCGGCGTGCAGCAGGATGCTCGACAGCATCGCGTTGACGCAGCCGGACTTGCCGGCGCCGGTCGTGCCGGCGACGAGCAGGTGGGGCATCTTCGCGAGGTCGACGCCGATCGCGCGGCCGGCGACGTCCTTGCCGAGCCAGACGGTCAGCGGCGACCAGTCGGCCGGCGGCTCCTGGAAGACGTCGCCGAGGTGGACGATGCGGCGCTTCGCGTTCGGGACCTCGACGCCGACCGCCTGCTTGCCGGGGATCGGCGCGAGGATGCGCACGTCGGTGGCGGCGAGCGCGTAGGCGAGGTCGTCCTTGAGGTTGGCGACTCTGCCGACTCTCGTGCCGGGCGCCAGGCGCAGCTCGTAGCGCGTGATGTGCGGCCCGGAGGTCATGCCGACGACCTTCGAGTCGATTCTGAAGTGCTCGAGCGCCTCGACCAGCTGTGCGGCGATGATCTCCTGCCCGGCGGTGTCGGGCCGCGTCTGCTCAGCGGTCGACCTCGTCAGCGAGCGGCTGTCGGGCAGGTGCCAGACGAAGTCGGCCGAGTCGGTGATCGAGGCGCGATAGCGGCCCTGCGGCGTCAGGTCGGCCGGATCGACCGAAGCGAGATCGTCCCCGCCCGCCCCGGTCGTGACGCCCGGCTCGTCGGGCTCCTCCAGCTCCAGCTCCGGTATCTCCTCCTCGGCGTCGGCCGCGACGGCGGGGAAGTCGTCGGTGACGGGCGCGTCGTTCTCGTCCTCGTCGTCGAAGGCGAGCGGCGCCGGCGCCACCGTCGGCTCCTGCGCGTCGTCGTCGGGAAGCGCGTAGGCGGACGGCGCGAGCGGCTCGTCGTCGCCGAACAGGTCGGGATAGCGCTCGGCGCCGTCGAGC
>DATIOB010000315.1:0-20903 GCA_035473605.1 Conexibacter sp. | reverse complement strand
CATGGATCCAATCCTACAGATGAGGGATGCGCGTGCAAGAGCGAGTCGCTACGCTGCCGCCAGGCGGGATCCAAAACGATCTAGGAAGGATCCAAACTCAGATGGCGATCCACACCGTGCTGGGGCCGATCGAGCCGGCCGAGCTGGGCCCGACGTCGATGCACGAGCACCTCCTCAGCGACCTGCGCGTCTGGGCGAAGGAGCCGACCGACCCGGTCCCCGCGCACGAGACGCTCCACCCCGGCATGCTCGGCTATCTGCGCTGGAACGCGCTGTCGGTGCCGGAGAACCTCGTGCTGCACGACCCCGATGTCGCGATCGAGGAGCTGCGCGCGCTCCACAGAGCGGGCGGCACCGCCGTCGTCGAGCTGACGCTGGAGGGGATGGGCCGCCGCCTCGAGGAGCTGCCGCGGATCTCGCGCGAGAGCGGCGTCCACATCCTCGTCGGCTGCGGCTGGTACGTCGAGGAGCTGCAGCCCGAGCGCGTCCGCGGCGCCGACGTCGACACGCTCGCGGCCGAGCTGCTGCACGAGCTGGAGCACGGCATCGGCGAGACCGGCATCCGCCCGGCGCTGATCGGCGAGATCGGCACCAACAACCCGCCGACCGAGGCCGAGTGGCGGGTCCTGCGCGCGGCCGGGCGCGCGGGCGCCGAGTCGGGCACCGCGATCAACGTCCACCTCTCGTGGCGCGGCCAGGACGGGCTCGCGGTCGTCGAGGCGCTGCTGGCCGAGGGGATGCCGGCCGACCGGATCATCCTGAGCCACATGGACGAGGTGCTCGACCGCGCCTACCACGCGGCGGTCGCGCAGACCGGCGCGATCCTCGAGTACGACACGTTCGGCTCCGACTTCCTCTACAGAGGGCCCGGCGTGCGCAACCCGAGCGACGTCGAACGGCTCGACATGACGACGTGGCTGCTGTCGGAGGGCTACGGCAGACAGCTCGTGATCGCCTGCGACACATGGGCACAGGCCAACCTGCTGCACATGGGCGGCTATGGCTACGAGCACCTCTTCCGCCGCATCGCTCCGGCGCTGACCGACTACTGCGGCGCCGACGACGCGACGTTGAACGCGATCCTCGTCGAGACGCCGCGGCGTCTGCTCGATCGCTGACTTTTGGATCCAATTCGTTTACTGTAGGATCCACGCATGCCGATCACGCTCCACGACATCTCCGTCCCGGTCGGCCCCGGGATGCTCCACTACGGGCGCCAGCCCGAGAAGACGATGGTCGAGTCGATCGCGAACGGCGACGACGGCAACGTCAGCCGCTGGCTGATCGGCTCGCACACCGGCACCCACCTCGACGCGCCGGCCCACTTCCGCGACGGGATGGCGACGATCGAGCAGCTGCCGGTCGAGCTGATGGTCGGCCCCGCGCGCGTGCTCGACCTGACCTTCGTGGAGGGCAGCGAGGTGACCGCCGACGATCTCCGCAGAGCGGGCCTCGGCGACGACGAGCGGGTGCTGCTGAGAACGCGCAACTCGACCGGCGCGCTGCGCGAGACGGTCAAGTCGCCGTGGGTCGGGATCGACGCCGCCGCGGCCGAGCTGCTGCTGCAGCGCGGCGTCAGACTGGTCGCGATCGACTACCTGACGATCGACTCGCCGGCCGGCGAGACCGGCTGGCCGGTCCACAACATCCTCTGCCCCGCCGGCGTCTGCATCCTCGAAGTGGTCGACCTGTCGGCGGTCGAAGCGGGCGAGTACACCCTCGCGGCGCTGCCGGTCAAGCTGGTCGGCAGCGAGGCCGCGCCGGCGCGGGCGGTGCTCATCAGAGGACTGGCGGAGACCGCGTGACGCTCACCGCCAGCATCGCGGCACCCCACCCCGCCGCCGTCGCGGCTGCCCGCGCGGCGTGGGCCGAGGGCGGCAACGCGCTCGACCTGGCCGTCGCCGCGGCGACCGCGCTCGCGGTCGTCTACCCGCACCAGTGCTCGCTCGGCGGCGACCTCGTCGCGCTCGTGCGCGAGCCCGACGGCGCCGTGCGGGCGATCGTCTCGACCGGCGCCGCGCCGCAGCGGGTCGACGTCGACGCGCTGCGCGCGGCCGGCGAGCGGATGCCGAGCGCCGGCCCCCACCCCGTCACCGTCCCCGGCGTGCTCGCCGGCTGGGCCGCGGTCCTCGACCACGGTGCCGCGCTGCCGCTCGCCGCGCACGTGCGCCGCGCGGCGACGCTCGCGCGCGAGGGCTCGCCGGTCTCCTCCGGCCTCGCCTGGGCGATCGGGTACCGCGCCGACGGGATCGCCGCCGACCCCGGCCTGCGCGAGGTCTTCGCGCCCGGCGGCACGCCGCTGACCGAGGGCGACCCGCTGCTGCAGCCGCGCCTCGCCGAGACGCTCGACGCGATCGCCGACGGCGGCCCCGCCGCGCTCTACGGTGGCGCGATCGGCGCGGCGCTCGCGGCCGGCCTGGAGCAGGCCGGCAGCGCGATGCGGCTCGACGACCTCGCCGCCCACGACGTCGAGCTGACGGAGCCGCTGACCGCCGATGCGCTCGGCGCCACCTGGCACGTCGCCCCGCCGCCGACGCAGGGCGCGACGCTGCTGGCGCTGCTGGCGCAGATCGACGCCGACGCCCGCGCCGCGGCAGCGGCCGCGCCCGCCGCCGCCGCACCCGACGCGCCCGCGACGCCCGCACCCGCGCCCCTCTCGCTCGACCGCGCCCGCGCCGCCTCCGCCGCGCGTGACCGGCTGCTCGGCGACCCGCGCGTCAGCCAGATCGACCTCGACGGCCTGCGGCTCGCGAGCGCCGCCGCCGCGCCCGCCCCCGCAGCCTTCAACGGCGCACGTCCCCACGGCGACACCGTCGCGGTCACCGCCGTCGACTCCGACGGCCGCGCGGTGACGCTGATCCAGTCCGTCTACCAGACCTTCGGCGCCGGCCTGCTGGAGCCGACGACCGGGATCGTGCTGCACAACCGCGGCAGCGCCTTCAGCCTCCTCCCCGGCCACCCCGGCGCGCTCGCGCCCGGCGCGCGCCCGCCGCACACGCTCTGCCCCGCGCTGGTCGAAACCGCCGACGGCACCGTCGTCGCGCTCGGCTGCCAGGGCGGCCGCGCGCAGCCGCAGGTGCTGGCGCAGCTCGCCGCCGACGTGACCGACCCCGCCAGCGACCTGCCGAGAGCGATCGCGCGCGGCCGCTGGGTCGTCGGCGCGCGCGACATGGACCGCGCGCAGGAGACCGTCCTCGCCGAGCCCGGCGCCGCGCACGCCCCCGAGAGCGAAGCGGCCGACGCCGGCGTCGCCTTCGAGCGGCTCGACGCCTTCACCGGCCTCGCCGGCCACGTCCAGGCCGCCCGCCTCTCCCCCGACGGCAGCCAGCACGCGGCCGCCGCCCCGCGCGCCGACGGCGCAGCCCTCACCTTGACCACCGACGACGAAACCGAGGCCACTCCGTCATGACCACCCTCGCCCCCGGCTCCGGTCGCCCGACCGCCTCCGCGCACGCGCTCGACCCGCTGACGCCCGCCGAGATGGCCGCCGTCGTCGCCGCGGTGCGCGCCGACGAGCGCGTCGGCGAGCCGCTGCGCTTCCCCTGCGTGACGCTCGACGAGCATGCCGCCCGCAACGGCGAGCGGCGCGCCGAGGCGATCGTGCGCGACGCCGGCGCGAGACGCTCGTGGAACATCTCGGTCGCGCTCGACGGCGAGACGGGAACGGCGACCGCCGACCGCTGGTCCGACATCGGCGACGAGCAGCCGGCGATCACGCCGCACGAGTCGCGCCTGCTGAGCGCCGCCTGCCGCGAGCATCCCGACTTCGTCGCCGGCCTCGCAAAGCGCGGCATCACCGACCCCTCGCTGACGATGGTCGACGCCGAGTCGATGGGCGGCTTCGTGCCGGAGCGCTACAGCGGCCGCCGCGTCGCCTGGGGCGCCACCTGGCACCGCGAGGACCTCGCCGACAACGGCTACGCCCGCCCGGTCGAGGGCCTGATCCCGATCGTCGACCTCGACACGCTCGAGATCCTCGAGATCGAGGACCACGGCGTGATCAGAATGGCGAGCGAGCGCGGCACCTTCGCCGAGGGCGAGTGGGGATCGCCGCGCCCCGGCCTGCAGCCGCTGGAGGTCGAGCAGGCCGAGGGCCCGTCGTTCGACGTCGACGGCTGGAGAGTCGACTGGCAGGGCTGGTCGCTGCGCGTCGGCTTCGACCACCGCGAGGGCCTCGTGCTGCACGACCTGACCTTCGAGCACGGCGGCAGAGCGCGCCCGGTGCTGCAGCGTGCCGCCGTCAACGAGATGTACGTCCCGTACCTCGACCCGACTGCGACGCAGTACCGCAAGAACTTCTTCGACTGGGGCGAGTACAGCGCCGGCGTGATGACCAACTCGCTCGAGCTGGGCTGCGACTGCCTCGGGCTGATCCACTACTTCGACACCGCGGTCGTCGACGGCGACGGCTCGGTGCGCGAGCTGCCGCACGCGATCTGCATGCACGAGGAGGACCACGGGATCGCCTGGAAGCACACGAACACGCGCACCGGCGAGGTCGAGGTGCGGCGCTCGCGACGCCTGGTGATCTCGACCTTCGTGACGGTCGCCAACTACGACTACGGCTTCTTCTGGTCGCTCTACCAGGACGGCGCGATCGAGCTGGAGATCAAGCTGACCGGGATCCTCTCGGCGGCCGGGATCGCCGACGGCGAGACGCCGCTGCACGGCCGCATGGTCGCCCCCAACGTGCAGGCCGCCACGCACCAGCACTACTTCTCCGTGCGCATGGACACGGCCGTCGACGGCCCGCTCAACCGCATCTCCGAGATCCACGCCGAGGCCGAGCCCGACCCCGCGAAGGACCCCTACGGCAACGCCGTCCGCGCCGTCCGCACGGTGCTCGCGAGCGAGGCGCAGGCCGCCAGACGCAACGACCCCGCGCGCGCCGCCTTCTGGCGCGTCGAGAGCGACAGCGCGACCAACCGCTACGGCGAGCCGACCGCCTACCGCCTGCACGTCGACTCGACCGCGACGCCGTTCGCTCGGCCGCACTCGGTCTCCGGCCGCCGCGCGCCGTTCACCGAGCAGCACGTGTGGGCGACCAAGCGCACGCCGAGCGAGCGCTACGTCGGCGGCGAGTACCCCAACCAGGCCGAGCCCGGCGCCGACGGAATCCACGTCTGGCAGCAGGCCGACCGCTCGCTCGACCCGGCCGAGCTGGTCGTCTGGGCGACCGTCGGCACGCACCACTTCCCGCGTCCGGAGGACTGGCCGGTGATGCCGGTCGCGCGCGGCCACCTGCGCTTCGAGCCCGACGGCTTCTTCGACCGCAACCCCACGCTCGACCTGCCCCGCCCGGCCAAGGCCGCCGGCCACTGCGAGAAGGGCTGCCACTGATGGCCGCCGTGCTGCCCGAGCTGCCGTCGTTCCCCGACCTGACGCCGATGTCGATCGCCGGCGCCGCCGTCGCCGGCAGCGGCGGCGAGACGATCGCCGTCGTCGACCCCGCGACCGAGCAGGTGCTGACGCACGTGCCGCAGGCGACGCAGGCCGAGGTCGACGCCGCCGTCGCGGCCGCGACCGCCGCCCACCGCGACGGCCGCTGGCGCAGGCTGCCGGCGACCGACCGCCGCGACGTCCTGCAACGGCTCGCCGAGCTCGTCGACGGCGCCGCCGAGGAGCTGGCGGTGCTGGAGACGCTCGACAACGGCAAGCCGATCGAGCGGGCGCGCGGCGACGTCGCGCTCGGGCTCGCCGCGCTGCGCCACTTCGCCGGCGCCCCGACGCGCCTGACCGGCACCGTCGCCGCTCCCCAGCCGGGCCGTCACGCCTACGTCGTGCGCGAGCCGGCCGGCGTCGTCGCGGCCGTGCTGCCGTGGAACTTCCCCTTCATGATCGCCTGCTGGAAGCTCGCTCCCGCGCTCGCGGCCGGCTGCCCGGTCGTGATCAAGCCCGCCGAGCAGACGCCTTTGAGCGCGCTCCGCCTGGCGGCGCTCTGCACCGAGGCCGGGATCCCGGAAGGGGTCGTCTCGGTGCTGACCGGCGACGGCCGCACCGGCGCCGCCCTGGTCGAGCACCCCGACGTCGCGAAGATCACCTTCACCGGCTCGACCGAGGTCGGGCGCGCGGTGATGGCCGCCGCCGCGCCGGCCGTCAAGCACGTGACGCTGGAGCTGGGCGGCAAGTCGCCGCAGATCATCTTCGCCGACGCCGACCTCGACGCCGCGATCCCGAACGCGATCCGCGGCGTCTTCGGCCACTCCGGCCAGATGTGCACGGCCGGCAGCCGTCTGATGGTGCAGGCCTCGATCGCCGAGGAGGCGCGCGAGCGGCTCGCCGACGCCGTCCAGAGACTGACGGTCGGGCCCGGATTCGCCGGCATGGTCAACGTCGGCCCGCTCGTCTCCGCCGAGCAGCGCGAGCGCGTCGCCGGCTACGTCGAGATCGGCAGAGCCGAGGGCGCGCAGGTGATCGCGACCGGCGACCGGCCCGACGGCCCCGGCTACTACGTGCCGCCGGTCCTCTTCGGCGGGATGACGCCGGGGATGCGGATCGCGCGCGAGGAGATCTTCGGCCCGGTCGTCGGCGTGATGGAGTTCGCCGACGAGGCCGAGGCGCTCGCGCTCGCCAACGACTCGACGTACGGGCTTGCGGCCGGCGTCTGGACGCGCGACCTCTCCCGTGCCCACCGGATGGCGGCCGAGCTGGAGGCCGGCATGATCTGGATCAACACCTACAACGCCTTCGACGCCGCGATCCCGTTCGGGGGCGTCAAGCAGTCCGGCCTCGGCCGGGACCTCGGCGACGCCGCGGTCGAATCCTTCACCGAGCTCAAGAGCGTGACGATCGCCCTGTGACCCGCATCGACGTCGACATCGAACGGGCGCGCACGCCCGGCGTGGGCAACGCCCACCACCTCAACGCGGCCGGCGCCGCGCTGCCGAGCGCCCGCACCCTCGCGGCCGTCACCGAGCAGCTGCAGCTGGAGTCGCGGATCGGCGGCTACGAGGCCGCCCACGCCGTGCGGCCGCGGCTGGACGCGCTCTACCCGCTCGCCGCCGGCGTGCTCGGGGCGCAGGCCGACGAGATCGCCTTCGCCGAGAGCGCGACGATCGCCTGGCAGCGCGCGATCGACGCGCTGCGGCTCGGCCCCGGCGACCGCGTGATCGTCTCGCGCTCGGGCTACGTCTCATGCGCGCTGCAGCTGCTGACGCTGGAGCGCGAGCGCGGCATCGTGCTGGAGCTGCTGCCGGTCGCTCCGGAGACCGGCGCGCTCGACCTCGACGCGCTCGTGGCGACGCTCTCCGCCGGCCCCGCCGCGCTGCTGATCGTCACGCACGTGCCGACCTCCTCCGGCCTCGTCGAGCCGGTCGCGGCGGCCGGCGCGCTCGCGCGCGCCCACGGCGTGCCGTACTTCGTCGACGCCGTCCAGTCGGCCGGGCAGCTGAGGGTCGACGTCGAGCAGATCGGCTGCGACGTGCTCGTCGCGACCGGCCGCAAGTACCTGCGCGGCCCCCGCGGCACCGGGATCCTCTACGTCCGCCGCGCGCTGCTGGAGCGGCTGGCGCCGACAGCGCCCGACGTGCGCGGCGCCGTCTGGACCGAGGACCACGACTTCTCGCTCGCCGACGCGGCGCGCCGCTTCGAGACGTGGGAGAGCTCCCACGCCGTGCGGCTCGGCCTCGGCGTCGCACTGGCGGAGCTGGACGCGCTCGGGATCGACGCGATCGAGGAGCACCTGACGGAGCTGTCGGCCCGCCTGCGCGGCGAGCTGTCGGCGCTGCCCGGCGTCCGCCTCGCCGACCCCCCTGCCGGCACCTCCGCGATCGTCACCTTCACCGTCGACGGGCTGCCCGCGAGGGAGGTCGCCGCGCGGCTGGCCGAGCGCGGCGTGCAGCTCGTCAGCGTGCCGGCCGAGCACGGCCGCTGGGACCTCGCCGACCGCGAGCTGCCGGCCGTCGTGCGCGCCGGCCTGCACGTCTACACCGACGCGGGCGACCTGCTCGCGCTGCGCGACGGCGTCGCCGCGCTGGCCGGATCGGGCGTCGCGCCGGGCGCCTCCACGGCGCAGCTCGGCGGCCTGCCGCTCGACGCCGGCGGCGCGAACGGTGCCGTGCCGCTCGCCGGCACCCCCGACCCCGTCCCGCCGACCGCCGGCACGCCGCTGGCGCGCGCGCCCGGCCCGCCGGTCGAGACGGTCGACGCGGTGGTCGTCGGCCTCGGCGCGCACGGCAGCGCCACCGCCCGGGCGCTCGCCGAGCGCGGCATGAAGGTCGTCGCGTTGGAGCGCTTCCGCCTCGGCCACGACCGCGGCTCCTCGCACGGCGAGAGCCGGATGATCCGGCGCGCCTACCCGAACCCCGTCTGGGACCCGCTCGTCGAGCGCGCCTACGACGCCTGGGCGCGGCTGGAGGAGGCGACCGGCGAGCGGCTGATGGAGCGCACCGGCGGCATGTTCGCGCGCCCGGCCGGCGCGGAGGACGCGCTGCGCGGCCCCGGCTGCACGGTCCTCGACGCCGCCGGCATCAACGCGATCTTCCCCGCGATCGAGCTGGGCGACGGGCTGGAGGGGCTGTACGACCCGGCCGCCGGCCTGCTCCACGCCGACCGCGCGATCGCCGCGCTGCAACTGCTCGCGCGCCGCTCCGGCGCGCGCCTGCGCGAGGCCGATCCGATGGTCGCGTGGGCGGCCGACGGCGACGGCGTCAGGGTCGACTCGATGCGCGGCCGGCTGCGCGCGGAGAAGCTGATCGTGACCGCCGGCGCGTGGGTGCCGGCGCTCGTGCCGCAGCTGGCGCTGGAACAGCGCGTCGTGCGGATCGTCAACGTCTACATGGAGCCGCGCGACGCCTCGCTGGTGGTGCCGCCGAAGCTCGGCTGCTTCTCCTTCGACCTGCCGATCGGGCTCGTCTACGGCGTCGCCGCACTGCGCGGGCGGGGCGTCAAGGTCGGTCTCGACGACGGCCGCGACGTCGACCCCGACGCCCCGAAGCAGCCGCTGAGCGCGGCCGAGATCGCCGAGCTGACCGGCGTCGCGGCGCGGTACCTGCCGGCCGCCGCCGGCCCGGTCCAGTCGACGCTGACCTGCCTCTACGCGGTCACGCCCGACCGCCGCTTCGCCGTCGGCGCGCTGCCGGAGCTGCCGCAGGTGCTGGTCGCCTCGGCCTGCTCCGGCCACGGCTTCAAGTTCGCCCCGGCCCTCGGCGACGCGTTGGCCGACCTGACCGCCGGCGTCGAGCGCCCCGACCTGGAGTTCATCAGCCCCGCCCGCCTCACCGCCCCCGCCCACCGGTAGGACCGGACGTTCGGCGCCCTCATGGGGCGCCGGACGTCCGCTCTCAGGCCTGGAAGACGGTGGTGGAGCGCTCTTCGTACCAGCGCGCGAGCTGCTCGCCGGCGTCGATCACGTGGCGGTGCATCGCATCGCGCGCGGCGGCGGCGTCGCCGCGCTCGAGCGCGTCGATGATCTCGTCGTGCTCGCGCACGGTCTCTCTGCGCGCGTTCGGATCCTCGGCCAAGACGAGCGCCAGCACGTTGCGCGGGAACGACTCGTTGATCTGGTTGATCATCCGCCCCAGCCACGGGTTGCGCGCGGCCTCGTGGATGATCGTGTGGATCTCGTCGTTGGCGGTCGTCGTCGGCGCGGTCGCGCCGGCCTGCACGCGCGGCCGCGCTCTCTGCGACGCCTTGCGCATCGTCTCGTTCGCTCTGCGCAGGGCGGCGAGCTGCTGCTCGGAGAGGCGCGTGGCGGCGCGCTCGGCGGCCAGCCCCTCCAGCTCGGCGCGGACCTCGTGCGCGGCGCGCACCTCCCACGGCGACGGGACCCGCACGACGGCGCCGCGGTTGGGCACGACCGTGATCAGACCGCCCATCTGAAGCTGGCGCAGCGCCTCGCGCACCGGCGTGCGGCTGACGCCGAACTCGGTCGCCAGCGCGGCCTGGCGCAACTGCGCGCCGATCGGGATCTCACCGGTCATGATCCGCTGGCGGATCCGCTCAGCGAGGTCGTCGACCAGCGCCTGTGCCGGCTGCTGGCTCGGTTCGTCGGTCGTCGTCGCCATCGTTCGCGTCACCCCCTGTCAAGGCTGGATCCGATCCGCGGATCGGCGGATCCCGTCCAGAAATGTACCCGACGATCAGGACGCGGACGCCGCTGCCACGTCAGCAGATCGTGACAGATTGGATCCACTTGACGATGTTCGGGATCCCCCTTACCATCGACGCCATGTCCGCCGACGCCCCCATCGCCGCCCCGCTCGCGCTCGTCGTCGTCGACGTCCAGGGCGGTCCCGGCACCGACAGCCCCGGCATCGCCTACACCGACGGAAAGGACGTGCGCCGTCAGCGCATCGTCGACCTCGTCGCCGACGCGCGCGCCCACGACGTGCCGGTGATCTTCATCCAGGAGGTGCACAAGCCGACGCTCGTCGACATCGGCCGCGAGCTGGATGGCGACGAGGGGCCGCACTGCGTCGAGGGCGACCCGACGACCGAGCTGATCCCCGGCCTCGTCCCCGGCCCGAACGAGTTCCTGATCCGCAAGCGCCGCTATTCGGCCTTCTTCGCGACCGAGCTGGACCTCGTGCTGCGCTCCTACGGCGTCAGAACGGTCGCGCTCGTCGGCGGTCTGACCGACGTCTGCATCCACTACACCGCCGTCGACGCCCACCAGCACGACTACCACCTGCGCGTCGCCGTCGACGCCGTCGGCGGCTCCTCGGTCCCGGCGCACGACGCCGCGCTGAGAGCGATCCACTACCTCCAGCACGACGCGCTCACGACCGCCGCCGCGCTCAGCGAGGCGTTCGCGGCCGGCGTCGGCGAGGGCAGAGGCGCCTTCGTCCACCCGGCGGCGGCCGAGGCCGCGCGATGAGCCGCATCCGCCGTGGCTGACGTCCTCGCGATCGAGCAGAGCGGCGTCGACGCGGTCGCGCTGGAGCGGGCGCTGGCGCTCGCGATCAGCGGCGAGCCGGCCCTGCCGCGCGACATGCGCGCGTGGCTGACGACGACGCTCGCCGACGAGCCGTGGCCGCAGATCATGGGCGAGGTGATCGAGCGCGGCGCGCCGAGCGGGGTCGTGCTCGCCGGCGGCCGCGAGATCGCCTCGTGGGGCGACGCCGACCGCGTCGAGATGTGCTTCTCGCTGGCGAAGTCGGCGCTCTCGACCGTCGCCGGGATCGCCTGGGCCGACGGCCTCCTCACAGACCTCGACGCGCCATTCCTCGACGCCGTCCCGCAGCTCGAGCCGCTCGTCCGCGGCGGCACCGGCAACGACCCCCACGCCGCCCGCGCGATCACCTGGCGTCACCTGCTGACCCAGTCGAGCGACTGGCGCGGCGAGCTGTTCGGCGTGCCCTGGTGGGCCGACCCGCAGGGCAGACAGCGCCCCGACGCGCCCGTGCTCGGCCCCGGCGCGCGCTTCTCCTACAACGACATCCGCACCAACCTCTGCTCTTTGGCGCTGACGCACCTGCTCGGCGAGTCGGTCGAGCAGGTCTTCCGCACGCGCGTCTTCGACCCGATCGGCGTCGCGTCGCAGTGGAGCTGGCGCGGCCTGCGGCAGATGCGCGACACGCTCCCGGGCGGGCGCGAGGTGCCGATCGTGACCGGCGGCAGCCACTGGGGCGGCGGCTGGTGGTGCTCGGCGCGCGACCTCGCCCGCTACGGCCTGCTGCACCTGCGCGACGGCGCCTGGGAGGGCGCGCAGGTGCTGCCCGCCGAGTGGTGCCGGATGCAGCGCGAGCCGAGCGCGCTGCGCCCCGCCTACGGCCTGATGTGGTGGCTCAACGAGCTGGACGAGTACCCCGGCGCCGGGCTGCGCGGCTTCGCCGCCCACGGCACCGGCGAGCAGATCGTCTGGTGCGATCCCGAGCGCGACCTCGTCGCCGTGATCCGCTGGGCGCGCGAGCCGCTGCCGATCCTCGCGGCGCTGACCGCTGCGATCCCCCCGAAGGAGCTGAATCCGACGTGACCGGTGCCCCGCTGATGGCCGAGATGACGTGGCCGGAGATCGACGCCGCCGCGCGCGCCGGCGCGGTCGCGCTGTGGTCGGTCGGCTCGACCGAGCAGCACGGCCCGCACCTGCCGGTCTCGGTCGACCACCTGCTGCCGGTCGAGCTGTCGAAGCGGATCGCGCAGCGCGTCCACTGCGTGATCCCGCCGCCGCAGCAGTTCGGCAACCGCAGCCACCCGCTCTCGGGCGGCGGCCAGGGCTTCCCCGCCACGACCTCGCTGCGCGCCGGCACGCTCATCCAGGTGATCCGCGACGTCGTCGCCGAGCTGGCGCGGACCGGCTTCACGCGGATCGCGCTGATCAACTGGCACGCCGAGAACGTCAACCTGCTCTACGAGGGCGTCGAGCTGGCGCGCGAGCTGGGCGGGATGGACGACGTGACGGTGATGGTGATCGACCGCGTCTGGGCGTCGTTCGGCGAGGGCGAGCTGGACTTCCTCTTCGCCGACGCCGAGGGCTTCCCCGGCTGGGCCGCCGAGCACGCCGCGATCGTGGAGACGAGCCTGATGCAGGCGCTGCGCCCCGACCTCGTGCGCCACGACCTGATCGCCGACGACCAGTCGGCGGAGCGGCCGTTCTACGAGCTGCTGCCGGCGCCGCCGAGCCACATCGCGCTCAGCGGCGTGCTGGCGCCGGCGACGAAGGCGTCGGTCGAGAAGGGCGAGCGATTGGCGGGCATGCTGGTCGACAACCTCGCCGCCGGCCTCGTCGAGGGCCTCGGCGCGCCGCTCGTCTCCCCCGCCTCGGAGGCGACCTGCGACCGCCTCCACTGCCTGCTGCTCGGCTGGGAGTCGGCGCCGGAGTGGGTCTCGCTCGAAGGCGGCTCGAGAGCGATCCGCAGACTGCCGATCATCGGGATCCTCGCGCGCACGCCGGCCGGCTGGCTGCTGCTGGAGGCTGGCGTCGAGCTGGCGCCGTTCGCCGGCCTGCCGCTCGACACGCCCCACCCGATCTGGCGCGCCGGCCTGCCCGAGCAGCCGTACGACGGCGACAGCGGCGACCCGCTGCTGACGCAGCTGGAGCGCGTCGGCGTCGGGCTCGACGAGCTGGCCGGGGTCGCGCTCTCGCACCTCCACCTCGACCACACCGGCGGCCTGAAGCACGTCCGCGAGCGCGGGATCCCGGTCTGGATCCAGCGGCGCGAGCTGGCGTTCGCGCGGCGTCCGGCTGCGCCCGGCGAGGAGGCCGGCCGCGCCTTCTACGAGACGGAGCTCGACGGCGTCGACTGGCGCCTGCTCGACGGCGACGGCGAGATCCTGCCCGGCGTCGAGGCGATCTCGACCCCCGGCCACGCGCCAGGGCACATGTCCTACCGCGTGCGGATGGCCGAGTCCGGCACGTGGCTGTTCGCCGTCGACGCGATCGACCTGCAGCAGGGGATCGACCAGGGCCGCCCGATCGGCAGCTCGGTCGCGCCGATCGACGCGCCGCTGCGACGGCTCTCGCACGAGCGGCTGGTGACGCTGTCGGTCGCCGAGGGCGCGCGGCTGGTGCCCGGCCACTGCCCCGACACCTGGCCGGCGCTCGCCGCCGATCCCGCCGGCTTCCGCTAGGCGGGCGCGCGCATGCAGCTCGGCCTCTTCCTCACCACCTTCCACCCGCCGTCGCGGCCGGTCCCCGCCGCGCTCGAATGGGACCTGGAGGTGCTGCGCCGGGCCGACGCGCTCGGCTTCGCGGAAGCGTGGTTCGGCGAGCACTACACGCTCGGCTGGGAGCCGCTGTCGGCGCCCGACCTGCTGATCGCGATGGCGCTGCGGGAGACGAGAACGATCAAGCTCGGCCCCGCCGCCCACCTGCTGCCCTACCACCACCCCGTCAACCTCGCGCAGCGGATCGCCTGGCTCGACCAGGTCGCGCAGGGGCGCTACATGGTCGCGTTCGGCGCCGGCAGCTTCGCCTCCGACCAGCAGCTGTTCGCGACCGGCGGTCCGGCTGCCAACGGCGCGATGGCGCGCGAGTCGCAGGAGATCATGCTCGGGCTGTGGGAGGCGTGGTCGCGCGGCGAGCCGTTCCGCTACGAGGGCGCGCACTGGAGCGTCGACTCGCCGGCCTTCTCCGAGGTCTTCCACGGTCCCCACGCGAGACCGTTCAGAGGGACGCGGCCGGAGATCGCCGTCGTCGGCGCGAGCCCGAGATCGGAGTCGCTGCGGCGCGCGGGCGCGCAGGGCTTCATCCCGATGACGGTCGTGCACAGCCGCGACTACGCCGCCGCCCACTGGGAGGTCTACGAGGAGGGCGCGCGCTCGGCGGGCCTGAGCCCGAGCCGCGACGTCTGGCGCCTCTCGCACCCGCTGTTCGTCGCCGACAGCGACGCGGCCGCGTGGGAGGCGAGCGTCGGCGGCGCGATGGGCGACACCTACCGCGAGTGGATCCTGCCCTACGCCGAGGCGAACGGCCGGCTCGTCCACTTCGCCCCCGCGCTCGCCGCCTCCGGCCAGCCGATCACGACCGAGCTGCTGGCGCAGAAGAGATGGCTGATCGGCTCGCCCGAGACGGTCGCCGACGGGATCGTCTCGTTGTACGAGGAGACCGGCGGCTTCGGCACGCTGCTGGCGAGCGTCTACGACTACGCCGACGACCCGGCACCGTACCTGCGCTCGCTCGAGCTGCTGGCGACCGAGGTGCTGCCGCGCGTCCACGCGCGGATCGGCCTAACCCCCGCGACGAAGGCCGCCTGATGCTGATCGACTCCCACCTGCACATCTACCGCGAGCGCGAGATCGGCGTGCGCGCGAAGGCCGACTACCCGATCGTCGAGTACGGCTCCAAGGCCGAGGTCGTGTACAGCGAGCGCGGCGGTGACGCGGCCGACGCGCTCGCCGCGATCGCGGAGGCCGGCGTCTCCTACGCGGCGGTCCTGAACGTCTTCCTGATGCACGACATGCCGCAGCCGGCCGAGGGGCTGCTGTGGCCGCACGGCGACGGCGCGGAGCCGCCCCACGCCGACCGCCGCGACGACCTCGTCGACCTCAACGCATGGCTCTGCGACCTCGCCGCCGAGCATCCGGTGCTGCTGCCGTTCCTGACGGTCCATCCGGGCGTGATGACGGCGGCCGAGACGGCCGACCACGTGCGCGCGCTGGCCGCGCGCGATGTCGGCGCCGGCCGCGCGCGCGGGATCAAGCTGCACACGGTCGCGCAGCGGTTCATGCCGTACGACCCGGGCCTCGACGCGCTGTGGGAGCTGTGCAGCGACGAGCGGCTGCCGGTGATCGCCCACTGCGGCCCCGACAGGCTGAACACCGGCTGGGCGACGCCGGAGGCGTTCGCGCCGCTGATCGAGCGCCACCCGCGCCTGCCGCTCGTGCTGGCCCATCTCGGCGGCGGCGACTTCGAGCGGATCGCGGCGCTGGCCGCGCGCTACCCGCAGCTGCGCTTCGACCTCTCCGAGATCGTCTCGTGGGTCGGCGGCAGCAACGCCCCCGCCGACCTCGCCGCGCTGTCGGCGCTCGTGCGCGAGATCGGCCCGGAGCGCGTGATGGCCGGCTCCGACTTCCCCTGGTACGAGCCGGCCTGGGTGATCGACGCGGTCGAGGCGATGCCCGGTCTCTCGCGCGCCGAGCGCGACGCGATCCTCGGCCTGACGGCGGCCGAGCTGTTCGGCGTCGCGGCGTAGCGCCGCGCGCCGCCGCCGGCGTCCCCGCGTCGCCTAGCCTCTCCCCTCCGCCAGCGTGTGCGCGACGAGCGCGTTGGCGTGGCCGTGGCCGAGCCCGTGCTCGGCCTTCAGCCAGTTCACCAGCTCCATGTGCCTGGTGAGGTCGGAGGCGCGGATCAGCCCCTTCCACTCCTCGATCGGGCGGCCGTATCTCTGCTCGATCGAGGGGAAGTACGACGCCGGGCCCTTCACTGTTCTCGTGGTCATGGCGCAAAGACTGCCCGACGCCGCGGAACTCATCGCCGCGCTTCAGAGCGCAACTCGTGGGCCCGGCGCACGTCATCGCCTGCATGAGCTTCCGCCGCCTCGCTCGCGCCGTCCCGTACGCAGTCGCCCTCGTCGGCCTGCTGCTGGTCGCGCTCGCGGCGGTCACGACGGCGAGCGCCGACGCCGACGCCGCGCAGCGCACGTCACGGCTGGTGCCGATCGGCAGCTCGCCGACCCTCCCGTACTCCGACGGCCGGCACGTGCTGTGGGCGACGGCGGCCGGTTTTCGCGCGCGGCCGCCGGGCTTCGCACTCGTCACCTGCGGGTCCGCCACCGGGGCTGCAGCTCGCTGGCGCTGCGGCGCGGCCGCGCCGCGTGGATCGACCACGGCGGGAAGGCCGACGTGCGCAGCAGGCTCGTCGAAACCGACCTGCGCAGCGGCAGACGGTGGCAGTGGTCGCTGGAGCCGAGCACGGCGAGCTACATGACGGGCGACATCGAGCACCGGACGCTGCGCGTCGGGAGCGCGATCGTGCTGATCAGCTGGTCCCGCTGGAGAGAGGGTCCGTACCGGTTCCGGCTCGCCGTCCGGTGAGTCACGTCAGCCGCACGTAGGTCAGCTCGAAGTCCAGCTTCCACGCCGCGCCGTCCGGCGAGGCCTCCCAGCGCCCGGCGATGGTGTCGCCGTCGTCGCTGAGCGTGCTCGTCCAGCGCTGGTGGAACGGGAGCGGCGAGAAGTCCGGGCTGTGTCGTTCGAGCGTCCAGGCGCGGCCGTCGAACGTCATCGCGTAGATCCGCACGACGCCGCGCGAGTCGAAGTAGTGCTGCGTGTAGCCGTCGCCGTCGCGGTCGGGCGCGATCACCGTCAGCCCGTCCGGCGCGCCCGGGACCGGGATCGAGGAGCGCTGCAGCAGGAAGGCGCCGCCCAGCGTCCACTCGAAGCTCACGCGCGCGGCGTCCGCGAGCCCGGGATCGACCTCCGCCGCGAAGGCCGGCGCCTCGATCCGCCACTCGCCGACGAATGGCTCCAAGCGCTCCAGCCGCGGGTCACGTCGCTCACGTTCCATCCCGCCAGTCTGCCCGGCGCCGACGGCCGCGTCACGCCCGCAGAATCCTCGCTGTCGCTCCGCAGATTCGATGCGATCTCGTCAGGATTCGTTGCGAGCGGCCGACGTAGCGTCCAACGCACTCATGGGGCCGCTGCCGATCGTCGAACTGCTCGCAACCCCGACCGCAATCGCGAAGCGGAGCGCGCGGTATCTCGCTCTCCGAAGCGCGGCAGCTCCCACGCAACGCGCATGTGGTGGTCCGCAATCCGAGCAGCGGCAATGTGCCGGAGCGTCGACTGCTCGTCGGGTGCACCGACGGCGGGCGTGCGCTGACGCTGGTGGTCGAGCGGACGCTCGGCAGCTCCAGTTGGATGATCGTGACCGGCTGGCGCTCGACGATTCGCGAGCGTAGACTGAATTGGCGGAAATCATGACGCGCGACCCTTGGACAGACCCCGATCCTCAGCCCGGCGACTTCGACGCCGCCCTGGTGTCGATCGCCCGGACCGACGTCGAGCACCATCACGGCGACCCGAACGCCACGCTGACCGTCGTCGCCGACGTCGAGCGCGAGATCGCTCGCCGTCGCGCACTCAGAGCGCGCGCTGATCGCGTCGACCCTCCTGCTCGCCGCCCCTGAGGCAGCCCCGCCGGCCCAGCGCGACGCTCCGGGCAGACGACCGCTGCTCCGGTATGGAAGTCGGATGACGGAAGCACCGCGCGCGTTCGATGCACCTGCTTTTGGCTATCGTCGGTCGCATCCCAGAAAGGGGCCGTCATGAGCATCGTTGTCCGCTTCAACCCGCAGTCCCTCACCGCCGAGCAGTACGACGAGACCATCCGTCGGCTGAGAGAGACCGGCTTTCCGCCGGAAGGGCTCGAGATGCACGTCTGCTTCGGCGACGACGGCAGACTGCTCGTCAGCGAGATCTGGCGCACGCGTGAGCAGTTCGAGGCGTTCGGAGAGCGTCTGATGCCGGTGCTCGCCGCCGCCGGGATCTCACCGGGCACGCCCACGATCTTCGAGGTGCACAGCCTCCAGATCCCATAGCGGCGGGCGCCGACGCCTGCCCGGTCACCCGCCCGGCGGCGGACCATGCACGACCACGCCGAGGGCGCGGGCGACGGCGGTGATGCGCTCGCGCGGCGGGGGCGGGTCGTCAGGGGCGCGGGTGCCGAGCTGCTCGATCCAGCGCTCGAGGCCTGCCGGCGTCGAGATCACCACCATGCGGGCATGCTCGGATTCGACGCGCAGCGCGTGCGGGGTGCCGCCGGAGGCGAAGACGGCGTCCCCGGGGCCGCACAACCGCGGTGCGGCGGCGGCGCCGATCCAGAACGTCACGCGCCCCTCCAGCAGGTGCCAGGTCTCGTCCTCGGGATGCGAGTGCAGCGGCGACTGCGTGCCGCGCGGCGCGACCTCCTCCAGCACCGCGACGCGGCCGCCGGTCGCCTCGCCGTGCAGCGCGATCCGCGACCGCACGCCGTCGAGCCACCATGCGCCTGGCACGCCGCCGCCCGCCGCGCCGCCCTCGGATCGGCCGCTCACCACCAGCGCTGTCTGCAGCCGGCGGTGATCACCTCGACGCGATCGGCGTGGACGATCACGCACTCCTCGTGGCTGATGCCGCCGGTCGCGGGCGTGCCGACGACGATCTCCAGCGCCATCGCCATCCCCGGCTCGACGACCGCGGTCTCGCCCTCGGAGACGAACGGGCCCTCGGTCGACAGGCCGATCTGGTGGCCGAAGGCCGGCCAGAAGCCCTCGAAATAGCCGTGCGGCGGGTGGCCGCGCGACGTCAGGAACTCCACGCCGACGTCGTGCACCGCGCCGAGCGTGACGCCCGGCCGCAGCGCCGCGATCAGCGTGTCGATCAGCTCGACCGCCTGCTCCAGCACCTCGCGCTGCTCCGCCGTCGGCTCCGCCCCGACGCAGGTCGAGCGCGCGAGGTCGCACTGGTACCCGCCGGCGACCGGGCCAAAGCCGTCGACCCGCAGCAGGTCGCCGACCGCGAACGGGCGGCGCGCGTTGAACGACGGGATCCCGCGCTCGGCCTGCGGACGCGCAGGGTTGCCGGAGCCGGCGACGACGTCCATCGGCCAGCCGCCGGCGCCGATCAGGACCGGCAGCCCGATCGAGACGAGGTCGCCCTCGGTCAGTCCCGGCGCGGCCGCCGCCATCATCGTCTCCATCCACGTGCCGCCGACGAGCGAGGCGTAGCGCAGCAGCTCCTGCTCGGCCGGCGACTTCACGCGCGCGAGCGGCTCGATCAGGCGATCGGCCGGCGTCAGCGACAGCGGCGCGCCGAGCGCCTCCTCGACCTCGCGCTGCTGACGCGCCAGCAGCGCGCCCTCGCCCACGATGCCGATGCGGCCGCCCGCAAGCCCCGTCTCACGCAGGGCCTGCGCGACCGCCGGCGTGATCGTCGTGCCGGTGCGCGCGTCGGCGATCGCGACCTCGCCCGGTCTGACGCGCTGGTCGAGCACGAGGATCGGCTCACCCGCGACCGGCAGCACGAGCACCGAGAAGCCCTTGTCGCCGAAGGTCGTCGCGTTCGCGCCCTGCTGCATGAAGCCCGACTGGTGGTCGGCGAGGTATCTGACCGCCCACGGCCAGTTGCGGCTGCCCCACACGAGCAGCCCGTCGAGGCCGGCGTCGCGCGCCAGCGCGACGGCCCGCGCGCGGCGCGCGGCGAACTCGTCGTGGGAGATCGCCGGCGGGGGCGCGGGCAGGGTCGTGACAGTCATCGAAATCCTTCCGTGTGCGAGAGCGTCGGCCACGTGACCGGGCAGTGGCCGGGCACCAGCCGCGCGCCCTCTTCCTCAGCCAGCGCGAGCAGGCGGTCGTGCGAGCGGCGCCGCAGCGGGCCGTCGGCGGGATCGGCCGACCAGCCGACGCAGCGGTCCTCGTCGATCCCGCGCTGCAGGTCGATCGCGTCGATCGCGAAGATCCACGTGCCCGACTCGGCCATCCGCACGCGGTAGGACATGTGTCCCGGTGCGTGGCCGGGCGTCCAGATCGCGTCGATCCCGGGCGCGATCTCGCCGTCGCCGTCGTCGAGCACGCGCCAGCGCAGGTCCGGCCGCTCGTAGTCGTCGCGCGCGTAGAACTCGGGCGCGCCGGCCCGCTCCAGCCCGAACTCCAGCTCGCGCCGCTGGACCACGACCTCGACGCCGGCGGCGGCGAGGTGGCGCAGTCCGCCGGCGTGGTCGACGTGCAGGTGCGAGACGGCCGCCAGCGCGAGGTCGGCGGGGGCCAGGCCGACCTCGGCCAGCGCGTCGAGCAGCGGGTCGCCGTCGGTCGGGAACTCGGGCAGCCCGACGGGATAGATCGGGTGCTCGGAGACGCCGCGGAAGCGACGCGCGTCGATCCCCGTCTCCAGCAGCACCCAGCCGATCGGAGAGCGCGCGACGATCGCGATCACCGGCTCTCTCAGGATCTCGCGCGAGCCGCCCTCCAGCGAGACGCCCTCCGGCACCAGCTCCCAGCCGACGGTGAGGCAGAAGAGCCGGTCGCAGACGGCGGCGGTCACGGCCGGCCCGCCTCGCCGGCCGCGGCGCCCGCGACGAGCGGCCGCAGGAAGGCCCGCGCCGGCGCCGCCTCGGCGCCGCGCAGCGGCAGCGGCAGCGCCCACAGCTCGTAGTCGCCGGCCTCCACCGCCGCGAGGTCGATCGCTTCGAGGATCGCCACGTCGGCGTCGCAGAGGACGTGGTGAGCGGCCCAGCCGCCCGCGCTTTGCTCGCGACCTTCCAGGTTGAGGAAGTCGATCCCGACGAGCCTGACGCCGCGCTCGACGAGCAGCTCCGCGCCGTCACCGCTGAGCCCGATCCACTGCTCGGGCCGCGCCTCGCCGTACAGCAGCCGCTCGCCCGAGTTGCGCGTCTTCAGCAGCACGCGCGGCGCGTCGCCGAGGCCCGCGGCGCGCAGGTCCGCGGCGGTGTTCCTGGTTCGTCTTCACGGCCATGGCCTGCTCGCGGAACTTCGAGAGGCGGCCCTGGTGGACGGCGACGTTTTTTTCGATCTCGCGGCGCGCGGTCT
>DATIOB010000314.1:0-7552 GCA_035473605.1 Conexibacter sp. | reverse complement strand
GGCGCCCGCGCGCGGCTCGGGATCGTCCGCACCTTCCAGCACCCGCAGCTGGCCGCGAGCCTCACGATCGCCGAGAACGTCCGCCTCGGCGCCGCGCTCGGCCGACGCGTGCACGGCAGCTCGGCGGCGGAGGAGAGAGCGCGCGTCGAGGCGGCGCTGGAGCTGTTCGGCTGCGCGGCGTACGGCGAGGGGCTGCCCGACGAGGTCCCCTACGGGGTGCGCAAGATGGCCGAGGTCGCGCGCGCGGCCGCGGTCGAGCCGGTCGTGCTGCTGCTCGACGAGCCGGCCGCGGGACTCAGCCGGGAGGAGCGCAGTGAGCTGATCGAGGCGATCGAGCGGTACTACCGCGAGCACCCGCAGACGGCGCTGTGCCTCGTCGAGCACGACGTCCCGCTCGTCACGGCGCTCTGCCCGGAGCTGCTCGTCCTCGCCGCGGGCCAAGCGCTCGCGTCGGGGCCGGCTGAGGAGGTCGTCCGCGACGAGCAGGTGCGGATCGCGTATCTCGGCGAGAACGTCCGCATCGAGGACACGGAGGAGGTGGGCTGATGCTGAAAGCCGTGAACCTGCATGCCGGCTACCGGCGGGGTGTGCCCGTCCTGCACGGGATCGACCTCGACGTCGCCGCCGGCGGCGCGCTCGGCGTGATCGGCCGCAACGGCGCCGGCAAGACCTGCCTGGCGCAGACCTTGACCGGCGCGCTGCCGGTGATGGACGGGAGCGTGCTGATCGGCGACGACGACGTCAGCGGCAAGGACAGTCGCGCGCGTGTCCGCGCCCGCCTCTCGCACGTGCCGGAGGGCCGCATGATCTTCGGCGACCTGACCGTGCGCGAGAACCTCGAGGTCGCCGCCTTCGGCGCGGGCGTCAAGCTCAGCGCGGAGCAGCTGCGCGACGTCGAGGAGCGCTTCCCGATCCTCGCGCGCAAGGCGCACGACCGCGCCGGCTCGCTCAGCGGCGGCGAGCAGCAGTGGCTGGCGATCGGGCGCGCGCTCGTGCAGCAGCCGCGCGTGATCGTGCTCGACGAGCCGTCGCTGGGACTCTCGCCGGTCGCGATCGACGGCGTCGCCGAGGCGCTCAACGGGATCCGCGGCAGCGGGGTCGCCCTGATCCTGATGGAGCAGAACCCGTACCTGCTGAAGGCGGTCTGCGACGAGGTGCTGCTGCTCGACCAGGGCCTCGTCACGCGCTCGCTCGACGGCGAGGCCGGCGAGCAGCTCGTCGCCGAGGCGTACTTCGGCGGCTGAGGTCGCGGCTACCGAGGTGGCGCCGCGGGGCCGGCGCGCGCGGCTCGGCCGCCGCGGCGCACCCTGCCGGCGCGCCGCGGCGCAGGGGTCAGTCCGCCGCGCGCGCTTCGCGCAGCGCGCGCCGTGCCAGCTCCGGCACGCCCGTCTCCAGCTCGTGCGCGTAGGGGTCGTCGGTCGTGCCGCGGACCGCCTGCGCGTAGATCGTCTCCAGGCCGACCGCTCCGCGCCAGAACGCGAAGGTCGTGTACCAGCCGAGCGTCTCGACCGAGCGGCCCGAGCGCTCCGCGTAGCGCTCCGCGAGCTGGCGCCGGCTGGGGAAGCCGCCGTCGGCGACCGCGGCCGCCAGCGAGAGGATCGCGCCGGCGTCGTCGCCGGGCTCGGGCCAGGCCGACAGCAGCCAGCCGAGATCGATCAGCGGGTCGCCGACGGTCGCGATCTCCCAGTCGAGGATCGCCGCGAGGTGGGCCGGCGCCTGCGGGGCGAAGATCACGTTGCCGAGCCGGTAGTCACCGTGCACGACCGTCACGTCGGCCTGCTGCGGCCGGTGGTCGTGCAGCCAGGCGAGCACCTCGTCGGCCTCCGGCACCTCGCGCGCCCGGCGCGTCTCCCAGATCCCGCCCCAGCGGCGCAGCTGCCGCTCCAGGAACCGCTCCCCGTCGCCGAAGGCGGCGAGCGCCGGGCGGCGGACGTCGACCGTGTGCAGCTCCACGAGCGCGTCGACCAGCTCGTCGGCGACGGCGTGGCGCTGCCCGTCGCTGGACAGCGCCGCCGGCAGCGTCGAGGTGACGACGTGCCCGTCGATCTTCGCCATCACGTAGAACGGCACGTCGAGCACGGCGCGGTCGTCGCAGACGAGCAGCACCTGCGGGATGCGCGCCGCCGTGCCGCCGAGGGCGGTGAGGAAGCGCGCCTCGCGCAGCACGTCGTGCGCGCGCGGGTCGAACGGCGGGCGCGGCGGGCGGCGCAGCACCACCTCGGTGGCGCCGCGCCGCAGCAGGAAGGTGACGTTCGAGTGGCCTTCGCCGATCAGCGTCGCCTCCAGCGGTCCCGCGCCGATGCCGTGCGCGTCGAGCAGACGCTCGAGCGGCTCGATCGCGAGCAGCGGGGGGAGCGTCGCGCGGTCAGCGGCGGTCATGCGCGGGCACCAGCAGGAACTTCTGCACCTTGCCGGAGGTCGTGCGCGGCAGCGGCTCGCTGCGGATCTCCCACTCGCGCGGCACCTTGAAGTTCGCCAGCCGCTCGCGACAGAGCGCCTCCAGCTCCTCGGCGTCGAGCGCGTCGGGGTCCTCGACGACGACGACCGCGCGGCCGACCTCGCTGTAGCGCTCGTGCGGCACGCCGACGACCGCGGCCTCCTTGACCGCGGGGTGAGCGCCGAGGACGCGCTCGATCTCGGCGGGATAGACGTTCAGTCCGCCGCTGATGATCATGTCCTTCACGCGCCCGGCGATGAAGAGGAAGCCGTCCTCGTCGACCCAGCCGCGGTCGCCCGTGTGCAGCCAGCCCTCGACGAGCGTCGTGCCGGTCGCGTCTCTGCGTCCGAGGTAGCCGTGCGTTATTGCAGGCGAACGGCAGATGATCTGGCCGGGCTCGCCGGGCGGCGTGTCGACGCCGTTCTCGTCGACCACCCGCACGACCGCGCTGATCGAGGCGCGTCCGGCCGAGCCGCGCTTGGTGATCGCGTGCTCGCCGTCGAGGTAGGTCATGATCGTCGGGAACTCCGACAGCCCGTAGCCCTGCAGGAACTGGCAGTTGGGAAGCCGCCGCTGGAGCGCCTCGATCGCCTCGATCGGCACGTGCTCGCCGCCGCAGAGGATCAGCCGCAGCGACGACATGTCGTGGCGCTCGATGCTGTCGCCGTCGAGCACGAGCCGCAGGACCGACGGGACGAGCAGCACGATCGAGATGCGGTGCCGCTCGACCTTGTCGCAGAACTCCTCGCCGGAGAAGCCGCCGCTGGGACGCAGCACGACCGTGCCGCCGCGCCACCAGGTCGCGACCGTGTAGTCGTGGAAGCCGGCGCCCCAGCAGAGCGCGGGCAGGACGAGGTGGACGTCGTCCTCGGTCATCGAGAACTCGGCGACCTGCGTGAGCGCGTTGAAGAGGATGTTGCCGTGCGAGTGCATCGCGGCCTTCGGCAGGCCGGTCGTGCCAGACGTGTACTGCAGCAGGAAGAGGTCCTCGGGCGAGGTGGGCGCGATCGGCGCGTCCGCCGACTCGCCGCTCGCGACGATGTCCTCGTAGCGCGACGCGTCGGTCGGCTCGGAGGTCAGCGAGACCAGCCTGAGGTCGGGGGAGACCTCGTCGGCGATCCCCTCGACCAGCTCGTCGAAGGCCGGCTCGTGGACGAGCCAGCGCGCGCCGGAGTCCTCCAGCGCATAGGCGATCTCAGGACCCTTGAGGTAGTAGTTGAGCGGCACTGCGACGCCGCCGAGGTGGGCGATCGCGTAGTACAGCTCGACGTACTCGGGACGGTTGTAGAGCAGGATCGCGCAGCGGTCCTCCGGCTTGAAGCCGGCGTTCGCGAGCCCTGTCGCGAGACGTCGCACGCGCGACTCCAGTTCGGCGTAGGTGATGCTGCGATCTTCGAAGATCAGCGCGACGCGGTCGGTGTCGCTCTGGCGCGCCGTCCGGTTGCGGTACAGCGAGTCGGCAAGCCCGTAGAGGCCCATCGGTCTCCTCCTGTTCAGCGGGAGGATCGACGCTACGGAGCATGCCGTAACGCTCAAATCGTCATTCGGGTATCTCGCATGCGGCTCGCCGGGCAGTCCGCCGGCCGCGAGGCTCGACGGCGATGACGAGCATGCGGACGCGCTTTCACCGTGTTGAGCTGGAGTCGGGCTACGTGGTCGGCTCCGTCAACGTCTGGCTGGTGGACGGGGAGCCGTTCACCCTCGTCGACGGCGGCAGCCTGCTGCCCGGCGCCGTCGAGCGCCTGGAAGCCGCCTGCGCGGCGCTCGGACGTCGCGTCGAGGAGATCGAGCAGGTCGTGATCACCCACCACCACGTCGATCACGTCGGGCTGGCGGCCGAGGTCGTGCGCCGCTCGGGCGCGCGCGTCGCGGCGCTCGGACTGGTCGCCGACTACCTCGGCGACTACGACGCTCACGTCGAGCGCGACGTGGCCTTCGCGGCCGTGGCGCTGGAGCGCCACGGCTTCCCGCCGACCGTCGCGCGCGAGACCGGGGCGCGGCTGGGGCGGGAGGCGCGCTGGGCGACCGGCGTGCACGTCGACCGGCGGCTGGCCGCCGGCGACGCGGTCGCGATCGGCTCTGGCACGTTCGAGGTGCTCCACCGGCCCGGGCACAGCGAGACCGACACCATCTTCCTCGACGCGGAGAACGGCGTCGTGATCTCCGGCGATCATCTGATGCGCGACCACGCCTCGATGCCGATGACCGACCGGCCGATCGGGGCGCTCGACCGGTTCGCCGAGGAGGCCGCGCGCTGTGAGCGGCTGGTCGCCTACCGCCGCTCGCTGACCGCCTCGCTCGACGACCTCGACGGCTTCGTCGTCCCCGGCCACGGCGCGCCGTTCGAGCGGCCGCACGAGGCGATCGCCCGCCACCTCGCCTTCCAGGAGGAGCAGGCGCGCAAGGTCCTCGACCTGTTCGCGCCGGGGGAGACCCTGAGCGCCTGCGCCGTCGCCGAGCGGCTGTGGCCGAGAACGGCCTTCACCTGGCCGTGGCTGAGCGCCAGCACGATCCTCGGCCTGCTCGGCTGGCTGGCGGACGACGAGCGGCTCGTGCCGGCGCGGCTCGACGGCGATCTGATCGGCTATCGGCCGAGATAATCGGATGCGTCTCGCGGCGGCGATGATGCTGTGGTCGTGTTGAGCGCGTTGACCACCCCGGAGGAGACGGCATGAGTGCCACCGCACCCTCGTTGACCGACGAGCAGATCTTCAAGGCCACCCGCGACTGCATCGACGCGTGGAACACGCTCGACGTCGAGGCGACGCTCGCGACCTACACCGACGACGTCGTCTACAGAGACCCCAAGACGCGCGGCAAGATCGTCGGCAAGGACGACCTGCGGCGCTACCTGACGAAGTTCTTCAAGGTCTGGGACTTCCAGTTCACGGTGACCGAGGAGTACCGCCTCGAGGGCAGGGACGCGCAGATGTGCATGTGGTCCGCCGACCTCACGCACCGCGCCGGCGGGGAGACGATCACGCTCCACGGGATGGACATCTGCGAGGTGCGCGGCAGCCAGCTCTCCCGTGACGAGGCGTTCATGGACACGCTTCCGCTCGTGCCGCTGATGGAAGCGGCGCAGAAGCAGCAGTAGCGCGGCGGGCCGGGGCGCTCCGCGCGAACGCCCCGGCCTGGCCGTTCAGCGCCCGGCCGGCTCGACCGCCCAGGGCATCTGGTCGGCCTGTCCGGCCAGCCGCTGCTTGAGGCCGCGCTTGTCGAGCTTGCCGGAGGCCGCCATCGGCAGCGCGTCGACGAACTCGACGTGCTTGGGCACCTCCCAGCGACCGACGCGCGGCTCGCAGAACTCGATCAGCTCCGCGGCCGTGACGGTGCTCCCCGGCGCTCTCACGACGACGGCGACGACCGCCTCGACCCAGCGCGGGTGCTCGACGCCGACGACGGCGACCTCGTGGACGCCGTCGTGCTGCGAGAGGACGGTCTCGACGACCGCGGGGTAGACGTTGAAGCCGCCCGAGATGATCATGAAGCTCTTGCGGTCCTGCAGGAAGACGAAGCCGGCGTCGTCCTGGAGGCCGATGTCGCCCGTGCGGACCCAGCCGTCGCCGAGCGCGCGCTCGGTCTCCGCCGGGTTGTTGCGATAGCCGGCGACGAGCGGTCCGCGCGCCGCGATCTCCCCGGTCTCGCCGCGCGGCAGCACGTTCGCGTCGTCGTCGAGGATCGCGAAGTCGACGTGCAGCAGCGGCCGCCCGACGGAGGTCGAGAGATCGCGATCGGGATGCTGCTCACGGTCGGCGTCGCGCAGCATGCAGATCGCGCCGTTGGTCTCGGTCGAGCCGTACCAGTTCTGCAGCTCGCATCCGAAGGCCGCTCTGGCGCGCGCCAGGATGCCGGCGGTGGAGGGGCTGCCGAGCATGATGATCGCCCGCAGCCGCTCGAAGGCGTCGAGCTGGTCGGCGGAGGCGTCGATGATCGCCGGCAGCATCGTCGGCACGGCGATCATCACGGTGACGCCGTGCTCGCGTGCCAGCTGGGACGTCTGCCTGGGGTCGAACAGGCGCGGCAGCACCGTCGTCGCCCCGCGCGACATCGCGTAGCTGCTCAGATAGATCGGGAAGCCCGGCATCGGCAGGTTGTTGAGCACGACGTCGTCGGCCTGCAGCCCGCCGGCGAACGGCGCCGAGGCGAGCTGCCACGCCGCGCCCTCGTGCGTCAGCAGCGCGCCCTTCGGCATCCCCGTGCTGCCGGAGGTGTAGGAGACGGCGAGCACGTCGGAGCCGCTCAGCTGCGGCGCCGCGAACTCGCCGGCGCCGGCGATCAGCTGCTCCAGGTCGTGCGGGAGCCCGTGCTCGCCGCCGAACCCGATCACGTGCCGCCCGTCGGCGATCAGCCGCTCGATCGTCTCGCGACCGAAGTGCTCGATGCAGTCGGCGCTGACGACGACGGCCGCCGGGTCGACGTCGTCGAGGATGTGCTGCATCTCGCGCTGGGCGTAGCGCCAGTTGATGCCGGTGCGCGCGATCCCCGCCTTCGCGCAGGCGATCCAGTGCTCCATCACGTCGACCGTCTCGTAGGAGACGATCGCCGAGCGGTCGCCCTTGGAGAGGCCGAGCTGCTGGAGCGCCGCCGCGAGCCGGTCGGAGCGCTCGTGCACCTCGCCCCACGTGACCTTCCGCGCGGGGTCGACGTACGCCGTCTTGTCCGGCACGACGGCGGCCAGCCGCCTGACGAGATCGCGGATGAACATTGGAACCTCTCCTCTCTCGACGACCGGGCGCAGCGCCGCGGACGACATCGGTCCCCACGATGATCGCGACTCGCGGCGTTCGCCGGACTGCTCGTCCAGCAGTCTCGGACCGCGCTCTACATCGCGCGACCGAGGGGAGACGGTGCGCGCATGGACTTCGCTCAACTGATCCGCCAGGCGGCTCGGCACCACCGTGAGCGCATCGCGGTCGTCCACGAGGAACGCCAACAGACCTACGTCGAGCTGTTCGAACGCGCCAGCCGCCTGGCCAACGCGCTCAGCGACCTGGGCCTGCGCCGCGGGGATCGCGTCGCGCTGCTGACGCCGAACGCCTTCGAGACGATCGAGCAGCTCGCCGGCGTCGCGCTCGGCGGCTACGTGCGGTCGGGGCTCTACACCCACCAGAC
>DATIOB010000313.1:0-7544 GCA_035473605.1 Conexibacter sp. | reverse complement strand
CGGCCCGGCCCTGTGCGACCGAGCGCACCGTATCGGCGATCGTATCCGTCAACGCGACTTTGGCGTTCGGCAGGTTGTCCTTCAGCCAATCGACGGTCCAGTTGCCGCGCATGTCGGCCAGCGTGTATTTGGCCCCATGCTGGCCGCGCCGGCCGGCTCGGCGCCGACGACGTGGATGCCGGGGTGGTGGCGCTTGAGCCACAGCGCGATGCCGGCGATCAGCCCGCCGCCGCCGACCGGCACGACGACGGTGTCGATCGCGACGCCCTGCTCGCCCGCCTGCTCGGCCAGCTCCAGCCCGACCGTGCCCTGCCCGGCGATCGTGCGCGCGTCGTCGAAGGGATGGACATAGATCGCGCCGGTCGCGGCGCTGTCGGCGTGCGCGGCGGCGCTCGCCTCGTCGTAGGAGCTGCCGGCGATCACCAGCTCGATCCACTCGCCGCCGATGTCGGCGATCCGCTCGCGCTTCTGCCGCGGCGTGTTGGTCGGCAGGAAGACGCGCCCCCTGATGCGCAGCTCGCGGCAGGCGAAGGCGAGCCCCTGGCCGTGGTTGCCGGCGCTGGCGCAGACGACGCCGCAGGCGCGCTCTTCGGCGCGCAGCGACGAGATCAGGTTGAAGGCGCCGCGCGCCTTGTAGGAGCGGCAGACCTGCATGTCCTCGCGCTTGAGCAGGACCGGCACCCCGAGCCGCGCCGAGAGCCGCTCGCTCGGCTCCAGCGGCGTCCGCTTGAGAACCGGCGCCAGCAGCGCGGCGGCAGCCTCGATCGACGCGGCGGTGAGGTCGTCGGAGGCGGCGGCGGTCATCGACAGGAATCTACTCGGGAAGGCCCGGCGGAGCTGTCCCTGTGGCGTCCCTCAGCGCACGCGGCGGGGCGGTGCGAGGCCCGGTGCTCCGCCGCGGCCGCCGATCGTCGCGCCGCCCGCGGTGCAGCTGACCTGCTTGCCGCGGTGCTCGCTCGTCAGGCGGAAGGTCGGGCGGGGGCCCTCCTGCTTCTGGTAGCCGTCGATCGTGAAGCCGTAGTCGAGGTTGCGGGTCGGCTTCACGAGCCAGCGCACGTCGCACGTCACCGTGCTGCCGACCGCCGCGGTGCCGGTGATGCGCGCGCGGCCGATCACGGCCGGCGCCCACGCCGGTCTGGCCGCGAGCGCGAACTCGCGCCCCTCGACGGCGTTGGCGTAGATCTCCGGGTCGCCGTCCTCGCCGCAGCTCGGACCCCAGCTGACGACGCCGACGATCCGCGCCGACGTCGCCGCTCCGGCGAGCAGCGGGCCGCCGCTGTCGCCGACGCAGGCCGACGTCTTCACCGTCTTGCCTCTGGGCCCGGGGACCGGACGACCGCGCGTGCAGAGCGACCAGCGCCGCTCCAGCGCTCCCGGCAGCTGGTCGTCGCACGACGTCGGCGCGACGAGGTCGACGACCGCGGAGCGGAAGACGCCTTCGCCGCTCCCGTCCGATCTGGTGGCGCCGCGGCCGATCGTGGTCGCCGCCGTCCCGGGGCGGGTGAGGCCGTCGGCGGCGGTGGCGATCGTCGCGACGGGGACGTCGAGGACCGGGCGGTTCAGCTCGAGGATCATCAGGTCGCCCGCGGGCGGCGGAAACTCGCGTTCCATCTTCGCCAGCTCGCGCACGTGCAGCGGCAGGATCGCCCGCCGGCGGATCGTGCGCCGCTCGTTCTTCGGACCCACGAGCACCTCGTCGCTCTCCTCCAGCGCGCTCGTGCAGTGCGCGGCGGTCAGCACGCGATCGGGCGCGATCAGCGTCCCGCCGCAGCCCGTGCCGACGACCGAGAAGGCGGGGAACTGCGCCCGCGACGCCGGCGTGCCGCCGACGACGGCCGCCGTCGCCTCCGGGCTCGGCGCCGCGACCGCGTGCGCGGGTGCGGCGAGCACGGTCGCGCCGACGGCGCCGACCGCTGCGGCGAGCAGGCGCACGCCGCGCAGCCCGGTGGTTCTTCTGCTCATGTGGATCATCGCTCCCAACAGTGCGGACGGCGCGCGCTGCGGGCAAGGGACCTGGGTCCCTGATCGCCCATCAGCGCGAGAGATAGCGGACGACGGCGAGCACACGCCGGTGATCCTCGCTGCTCTGGTCGATGCCGAGCGCGTCGTAGACGAGCGAGACGTGCCGCACGACCGACTTCTCGGTGACGTGCAGGCGCGCGGCGATGGCGGCGTTGCTGCGGCCCTCGGCCATCAGCGCGAGCACCTCGCGCTGCCGGGGCGTGAGGCCGGCGAGCGGATCGCCCGGGCGCGGACGGTCCATCATCGCGGCGACGACGACGGGATCGAGCACCGTGCCGCCGTCGAGGACGCGGTGCAGGTCGGCGATGAAGGTCTCCAGGTCGGCGATCCGCTCCTTCAGCAGGTAGCCGACGCCGCGGTCGTCGTGGCGCAGCAGTTCGACGGCGTAGCGGCGCTGCACGTGCTGCGACAGCACCATCACCGGCAGCCCCGGCAGCTCGCTGCGCAGCTGCAGCGCCGCGCGGAGTCCGTCGTCGGTCAGCTCGGGCGGCATGCGGATGTCCTCGATGACGAGGTCGGGCTTGAGCCCGAGCGCACGCCGCACGAGGTCGCGCGCGTCCTCGGCGACCGCCTCGATCGTGAAGCCCGCGCCCTCCAGCACGAGCCGCAGCCCCTCGCGCATGAGGACCTGGTCCTCGCCGATCACGACGCGGATGGGATCACCGCCCGCACACGCGTCCCGCGCCCGGGCACGCTGTCGACGTACACCTCGCCGCCGAGCGCCTCGACGCGGTCGACCATCCCGCGGATCCCGCTGCCCGCGCGAGCGCGCGCGCCGCCGGCGCCGTCGTCGGCCACGGCCAGCACGAGCTGATCGCGCGTCCGTTCGAGCGACACGGACAGCGCCGCCGGTCCGGCGTGCTTGAGCGCGTTCGAGATCGCCTCGGAGACGACGAAGTAGGCCGCGCTCTCGACGTCGGGCCGCGGACGTTGCTCGAGCCCGTCGACGCGCAGCTCGATCGGCATCGGGAGGCGGTCGCGCAGATCCTCGACCGCCGCCGCGAGCCCGCGCTCGGTCAGCTGCGCCGGCATCACGCCGTCGACCAGCTCGCGCAGCTCCTCGATCGCCGACTGGATGCCGGCCTGCAGCGTCGCCTGGTCGCCCCTGCCCGCCGCCTGCACCGCGAGCAGCACCAGCCGCGCCTGCAGGCCGTCGTGGAGATCGCGGGCGATCCGGCGCCGCTCGCCGTCGGCGGTTGCGGCGATGCGGGCGCGTGAGGCGCGCAGCTCGACGTTCAGCCGCTGCCGGTCGAGCGCGATCGCCACGATCCGGCCGGCCTCGCGGATCTCCTCGGGCCGGTCGACCAACATCGCGTCATAGGTGATCGCGCCGACCGCGCGGCCGCCCAGCTCGACGTCGACCGTCCCGCGCCCGTCCGCCAGCGCCGGGACGGTCACGGGGATGCCGCGATCGTCGACGAGCGCCTCCTCGCCGGGGACCCGGAACAGGACCTCGACGGACGGGTCGCCGAGCGTCGTCGCCAGCGCCGCGCGCAGCTCGGGCCGCCCAGCCTCCTCGGAGCCGAGCCAGATGCCGAGCTCCGCGAGGTCGCTGGTGCGGTCGAAGCCTCCGCGCGAGGAGGCGACGAGGAAGACGATCGGCACGAGGCCGACGCTGACCAGCTGCAGGATCGTGCGCTGCACCGGGTCGCCCTCGAAGACGCTGTGCTCGAGTGCGCTGCTGACCGGGATGACGAGCAGCGCGAAGATGCCGTAGACCGAGAGCGGGACGAGCACCCGGCGCTGCTCCGGGCGCGCCCGCCGCATCCGCTGGATCAGCAGCGCGGCGGTCGCGAGGGTGACGAGCGCGCCCGCGACGCGCTGCACGTCCCGGCCGGCGGTGACGAGGTCGGGGCGGGTCGCGACGCAGAGCGGGCTGTCCGGGTCGAACAGGTACAGGGGCGCTTGCAGCGGCAGGCAGACGACGTAGGTCGCGAGCACCACGACGCGCTCCGTCGTCGTGTGCAGCCGGCCGGTCGGGAAGCTCAGGAGGAGCTGCACGATCACCCCGAGGATCACCGTTCCGACGATCCAGGCGACGGCCTGCGGCACGGGCGCGTCGACGACCGCGACCTCCGGCAGCAACGCGAAGGCGCCGGCGATCACCAGCAGCAGCCCCAGGCGACTGCCCGGTCGGCGCGCCCATGCCACCAGGCCGGTCGTGACGTACACCAGCCCGAGCACCGGGAAGCCCGCCGTGAGCCACGCATACTCGCCGCCCTGGTGCAGGATCAAGGCGATCAGCGTGCCCGCGACGCAGACCGCGCCCAACCCGATCAGCCAGAGCGCGTCAGCGAGCGGCCCGCTACGAGAGGCGGCAGGCGGAGGGGACGACACAGTCGGAGCCCAGGGGACGCGAATGCGACAATCCTGTCAGAACCGTCACGACGGCCGAGGAGCGTCGACGCGACGATTCCCGGTGCGCTGGCACGCCGCGTGAGTGACGTGCCGGACCGTGGCCGCTCAGCGGCCGAGCAGCGCGCAGACCGCGTCGGCCTGCACCGAGCGCAGCTGCCGCAGCAGCGCGCCCGTCGGCGGCGGGATGTTCAGCGTGGTCGTGACCGAGGCCGAGCCGTCGGCCGTCGCGGCGGCCCACTGCGCGTAGCCCGGGAAGCTGCCGGTGTGGCCGTAGACGACGCCGCAGCGGCTCGTGTAGCGGAAGAGCGCGAGGCCGGCCGCGTTGGTGCCGGGGCCGGGCGGGCTCGAGGAGCCGCGCACGAACTGCATCTGCTGCTCCTGCTCGGCGGCGCCGAAGAATCTGCGGCCGAGGTCGGCGCGGATGAAGGCCGAGAGGTCGCGCGGGGTCGAGACGATCGCGCCCGAGGCCCAGGCGCCGCTCGGGCTGATCATGGAGGTGGTGTCCTGCGGGGCCTCGCCGGGCGCCACGACGTAGCCGTGGATGAACGGCGCGGGCAGCGTGAGGCGTCTCGTCGGGAAGCTCGTCTGCGTCAGGCCGGCCGGGCCGAAGACGATCTGCTGCAGCAGGCTCGGGTACGGCGTCGCGGTGATCGCCTCGGCGATCAGGCCGATCAGGATGTTGTCGGTGTTCGAGTACTCGTAGCGCGAGCCGGGCGTGAAGGCGAGCGGGTCGCGGCGGACGAAGCCGACGACCTGCTGCGGCGAGATGTATGCGCGCGGGTCTCTCGTCGCGGACTTGGCGAACCCGTCCGATCTCGTGTAGTCCGGAATGCCGCTGGTGTGGTTCAGCAGCTGGCGGATCGTCACCGCCGACCAGGCCGCCGGCGCGCTCGGGAGCCGCTGACCGAGCGTGTCGTCGAGGCCGAGGCGGCCCTCCTGCACGAGGTGCAGCGCGACCGCGCCGCTGAACGCCTTCGCGATGCTCGCGATCCGCATGTGCTGGTTGGCCGTCGGCGCGCCCGCCCGTCTGACGTCGGCGCGGCCGGCGCGCAGCACGGTCAGGCGACCGTCGCGGTACAGCGTCGCGACGGCGCCGGGCGCGCCGCCTCTGGCCGCCACGAGCCGTCTGAGGCCGCGCTGGACGTCGGCGTCGGTGGTGCGTGCCTGTCCGACCGCGGGGATCAGCAGCGGCAGCATCAGCGCGGAGACGCACGCGATGCGCCGCGGCACGGTCGAACGGATGGAGCGGGGCATGCGGACTCCTCGGGGACTGGGCGGACGCGCGGCGGGCCGCGTCGGTGAACCGTGGCGCTTCGGCCGGGACCGGAAAAGGGACCTAGGTCCCTTGTTGGGGTTTCGGCGCTCTTGCACGCTGATCGTTCGCGCTCCGTCCGGCGAGCGCCTCCGAGCTTCCCGAGGTCACCCGATGCGCGCAGGTCCGTTGCTCGTCCCGACGCTGGTCGCGTTGGTCACCGCGTCGTCGCTCGGAGCGGCGACGGCCCCGGCTGTCGCGGCCGAGGATCCGGCCGCTGTCGCCGCTGCCGCCGCCGCGAGAGCCCGGCGCGCGGCCGGCCCGGTGCTCTCACCGCGGCCGGGCGGTGTCGTGCGGGCCCATCGCGTCCGCATCCGCGTGCGCGCGAGCGATGCTCCGGGTGCGCTGCGTGCCCGCCTCAACGGTGTCGCGGTCAGCTCCGACTTCGGCCCGAGCCGCGGCGGCGTGCGCACGCTCGTGACGTCGGTCAGCCACGGGCTGCGCCGCGGCCGCAACGTGCTGCGCGTGACCGCGCTGCGCTCCGGCCGGCCGCCGCACAGAGCGACGGTCCGCTTCACGGTCCGCACGAGACGCGCGCTCACCGGCGCCGGCCGTGACCGCCGTGTCGCGATCGGGGCGACGGCATCGATGGTCGGTCGCACGCACGGGCTGCCGCGCGCGAGCCGCCCCTCCGCCCGCTGGCGCGTCGTCGCCGGCCCTGGCGTGCGGCGGACGCGCGCGGCGCAGCCCCGCAGGGGCGCGCGCAGCGCTCAGCGCAACCTCGCGAACGGGCTGCCGCTCGCGGCGCTGACGCCGCCGCTGCTGGCCTCGCCGGCCGGCCTCGCGGCGAGCTTCCGTCCGGTCGTGCCGGGCAGATACACGCTGCGGCTGACGAGCGGGAGCGGGGCCGCGAGATCGTCGGACGAGGTGACGCTGACCGCCGTCCCGCGCACGCCGCTGGTGCCGGTCGACACGATGGCGGCCTTGACGGGCGAGGGGCGCGGCATCCGCATCGGGGAGACGACCTACCGGCTGCGCGACGCGCAGGGCGCGCCACAGAGCACCGCCGTTCCGACGCTGCAGGTGGTCGTGCTCGACCGCGACACGCTCAGCCCGATCTCGAACAAGGCGTACGGCAGCAACCAGCAGGCGATCCCCGAACTGAAGGCGCTGCACGACGACGAGCAGCTCGTGATCGTCTCGCTGCAGGCGGGCGACGCGTCGACGAGCGGCGACTTCGACGGCATCGATCAGGGGCTCGCGGTACTCGGCTTCCCGGCGGGCAGGCTGCCGATCCGCCCGGGGTCGTTCTCGGGCGTCGGGGTGCCGAAGATGGAGCCCGGCGAGGCCGACGTCAGCGTCGTGCCGTTCTCGATGGACACCGGCCGGATCGCGACGTACGGGCGGCTGCAGGGCTACCTCAGCCCCGACCAGTACCTCAACTACGGCTTCGTCCCGAGCGAGCGGGTCCCGTTCAGGTACGTCGCGCCGGACTCGCCCTGCGGCCCTGGCGCCTCCTGCGCCGGGTCGGTCGGCTTCCGCGTGCGCGTGCAGGACTGGAAGACGCTCAATCCCGCCCGCGGCGGCGACGGGATCGTCTACCAGACCGGCCGTCCCGGCCTGAGCGCCGCGCAGCAGAGCGCCGAGGCCCAGAGCATGGTCAGAAACCTCGCGGCGGTCGAGGACGGCAACCTCGTGACCATCCAGGCCGTCAGCACGCGCGACGGCGCCGGCTACCTGCCGCCGGTCGGGGAGATCGACAGAGCGACGATGACGGCGCTCGCGGAGACGATCGCGCGCTTCGGCGGCACCCGCAACGGCCTCAACCGGATCGCCCGCACGACCGGCCCGGCCGCCAGCGGCGGCTCGACCTACACGCTCGTCGGCTGGAGGGACGCCGGCGAGGGCAAGG
>DATIOB010000312.1:0-5776 GCA_035473605.1 Conexibacter sp. | reverse complement strand
TCTCCAGCGGGCCTTCGATCAGCTGCGCGATCGCGGGCTCGGAGAGGAAGCCGATCAGCAGGTTGGTGACCGTGATGCCGAGCTGGGCGCCCGACAGCTGGGTCGAGAGCGACCTGAGCGCCCTCTGGACGCCCTTGGCTCTCGCGTCACCGGTCTCGGCGGCGCGGTCGACCGTGGCACGGTCGATCGTCACGAACGCGAACTCCGCCGCGACGAAGATGCCGCACAGCGCGACGAGCGCGATCGCGATCAGGAGCAGCAGCAGTTCGATCATCGCGCACCCGTCGAGAACCGTCGAGGACGGATGCGCTTGGGACTGCTACCGGGAGGTTCGTCTAGGGCAGGTTCGCTCATCGAGCGCTTAATGGGTACCACACCCGGCGGCGCCGATGCGGCCCCCTAATCGGCCGCGGGCGCCTCGGCCGCGTCGTCGACGGCGTCGTCGAGCCGCTCCGAGCTGCGCACCGACTGCTCGTTGAGCGCTCTGGCCGCTTCGACGACGCCCGAACGGTCGTAGAAGTCGACCGCGACGAGGTTCGGCGTCATCCCGCGCTCGCGCGCGCATCTCTCCAGCCGGCTGGTCAGGAAGGCGCCGGCGATCTCGCGGTTGCCGCGCGGACTGGGCGGAAACGAGTCGATCCAGTGGTTGACGAGCAGCAGCGGGCTGTCGGCGTCGCCGCGCTTGCGTCTGCACGAGAACTGCCCCGGCTTCGTCGCTCCCAGCGGCGTGTCCTGGAAGTAGGTCCAGGCCGGCATCAGCCACGGCGGCGCGCCGCCTCTGCCCTCGGTGAAGACGATCAGGCGGCGGTCGGCGCGCACGAGGTCGCCGAGCGTCGGCAGCGGCGCCTGGCGGTCGAGCGTCACGACCTGGCGCAGCAGGCCGGCGTCGCGGAAGAGCCGTTCGAGCTGCTCCGGCGGCACGTACGGCTCGAGCATCAACGTCACGACGTCGCCGCGGTTGCGCGCGAGGAAGCTCGCGAACCGTCTCAGCTCCTCGCTCGCGGGGACGGCGCCCAGCTCGCAGACCGTGTGGCAGAGGAACAGCTCGCGTCTGCCGCGCAGGTCGCCGGCGCCGACGCGGCCGGCGAGCCGCTCTGCGGTCTCGAGGTTCTCGGCGCCGAGCGCCTTGCCGACCTTGTTGCGATCGCTGCCCTCGGCGCGCAGGTCCGTGCGCACCAGCTGCGAGGTGCGGACGCCGACGTGGATGTCGATCAGGAAGCCGCGGACGCCGTCGGCGAGCTGGCGCGTGATCCCGAAGCGCTGGTTGGGGATCACCCAGCCCTTGTCCTGCGCGGCCGAGAAGGAGTTGTGCGTGCCGGCGAAGGTGTACTCGTCGAGCCGCAGGTCGCAGTAGGCGCGCGCGCCGTTGCAGCCGGTCACGGGCGTGGCGGCGACGAGCGGCGGCTGCGGCGCGTCGCTGGTGACGAAGGCGGCGACGGCGATCGCGCCGATCACGGCGACGAGCGGGACGGCGATCCGCGGCGCGAGACGGGCGCCGCGTCTGCCGCCGTCGGCTGCGCCTGAGCCCGCCGCCGCGCGTCTGGCGGCGCGGCGGCTGCTGGTCGCGTCGAGCACGGCGGCCAGCTCGGAGATCGCGTAGACGGCGAGCGAGATCGCGGTCAGCCGCAGCGCCAGCTCCGGCTCCCATGCGATCAGCGCGGCGGCGGCGAGCAGCACGCCGGCGCGGATGACGCGGAAGCGCGGCGTGCGCGCCTGGCGCACGCGCGAGAGCGTGCTCAGCAGGCGGCCGACGGCGCCCTGCTCGTCGCGCCTGGCGGCGGCGACGGCGGCGAGCACGAGCCCGGTCAGCAGCAGCGTCTGCGCCCACACGCCGAGGTCGTCCATCATCGCGCCCCACAGCGCCCCGGCGGCGGCGCTGACGTCGGGGTCGGCCTCCGCGCCCGGAACGGCGAGGCCGCGCGCCCACGTCAGCCCGAAGAGCACCGCCAGCCCGGCGAGCGCGAGCACGCCGCCGAGCAGCAGCAGCACGCGGCGGCGGTCCTCGCGACCGAGCACGACCGCGCCGGCCGCGCACAGGAGCGCCAGCAGCGGGGTCACGAGCGCGACCCAGCCGCCGAGGTCGTTGAGGCGGCGGACCGAGACGAGCGCCGGGTCGTCGGAGGGGATTCGCAGCACCTCCGGGTCGAAGCCGTCGGGCACCGCGGCGGCGATTCTCGGCGAGATGCTGTTGAGCGCCTCGAGCACGAACGCGGTGCCGCGCCCGAGGTCGAGCACGAACGTGCCCTCGTCGCCGACCAGCAGCGCGTGCGCGTCGGAGGCGGCGCCGCGCACGAGCGTCCGCACGACCGGGGTGCCGAGCAGCGCCTCGACGCCCGCGATCGCGATCGGCCGCGCCGTCAGCAGCTCGTCGGCGCCGGCGTCGACCGCGGCGTCGACGATCCGCTGCGCGGCGATCGTGCGGACCGCCTCCGAGGTGACGGCGGAGCCGACTCGCTCGGTCAGCTGCCGCTCGTCGAGCACCTGCGTGCGCAGGTAGACCGACGGCAGCGCGACGAAGGCGAACAGGCCCGTGAGGACGACCAGCAGGGGGACCGAGAACCGGCGCATCCTCGGTAGTTCATCACGCCGGCGGCTCGAGGAAGCCGATGACCGACCGCAGGCGGCCGTCGGGCGCGACCGTCGCGAAGTCGACGCCGACCGCGGCGGTCTCCCCGCTCTCGATCGCGACGAGCGTCCAGGTGAAGCGGACGACGTCGTTGTGCGCGTCGGGGCCGAACGTCAGCTCGAAGCGGTGGCCAGGGAACTGCGCCTGCGCGGCGCCGACCATCGCGTCGATCCCCTCGACCCCCGCGCCGGCCATCAGCGGGTCGACGTAGGTGCCGTCCTCGGTCCACGTGCGGGCGATCAGCTCGCGCCGCCGCTCCGGGTCGGCCTCGTTCCAGACGGCGATGTAGTCATCGACGACGGTGACGATCTCGGTGGTGCTCATGACGTTCCCTCCTGCGTTGCGTTGGCTTGACGCCAAGCAATCTCCCAGCGGCAGGTGGGGCCGTCGATTACCTGTGGGGTAGGGCGCGCTCGGTGGGGCTCACACCGGCGCGCCGGCGGCGGGACGCACGACGCGGCGCTCGAAGCGCTTGCCGGAGGCCGGCTCGCCGCGGCCGTAGAGCACGTCGGGGCAGAGGTCGACCTCGCCGGGCCACTCGATCGTGCCCGACTCCGGGTTGACTGCGACCGCCTCGAAGACCGCGCGGTCGGAGCGGATCGGCTCGAAGACCTCCCCGGTCGCGATGATCGGCCCCGCGTCGACGTCGATGATCGCGCCGTCGGAGAACCACAGGCGCAGCCACTCGGCGTCGCGGACTTCGACGTGCGTGATGCGTGGAAGGTTCATGGCAAGGGAGCGATCGTTTCCAGTCGTTGTCGTCGGCGGGCGGCCGACCAAGTCCGGTGAAGCTCCGGACGATGGAGCATCGCCCATGCTCTCACGATCCGGAGGATGCGGGGAGGGAGATATCCGTCCAGCAATCTCAATGTGTCAATCGACACTGGAGCATCGTGGCCGGCGTACGCCGCATGGAAATGCGGCGGTGGATGCTCGTCGTAGTACATCGTGATGGTGATCCCGTAGAAGGCGCTGATCCGCGGCACGCGGACCAGAGGCGGTCGCTCCTGATCTTCGCCCCCTCGGCGCGGCGGTCAGCCCGGCGGCAGCGCCTCCCTGATCGCCAGCTCCAGCTCTCTGCCGACGTCGTCGAGCGGTTGGGTGGAGCGGCGGGCGCGGGCGAGCACTATGCCGCCCTCGATCGCGGCGACGGTGATCGTCGCGAGGCGGCGAGAGCGGGCCGGGGTGACGCCGGCGCGGCGGAGGGTGGCGGCGAGCGCTCTCTCCCACGAGGCGAAGGCGTGGGCGCAGGCGTCGCCGAGCGCGGGCTGGTCGGCGGGAGCCTCGGTCGCGACCGCGACGATCGGGCAGCCGGCGCGGAACTCGCTCGCCTCCAGGCCCTGCCTCCAGACCGCGATGAAGCTGCGCAGGGTCGCGACCGGATCGTCCGGCGGGCTGTGCTCGATCAGCTGCGCGACGAAGTCGCCGGCGTAGCGGACAGCCTCCTCGGCGAGCTGGGCCTTGCCGCCGGGGAAGTGGTGGTAGATCGAGCCCCAGGGCGCCTCGCTGTGGGCGATCACGTCGCGGAAGCCGGTGCCGGCGTAACCGTGCTCGCGCAGCAGCACCGCGGCGCTGCGCACCATCCGCTCACGACTGTCCGATGCCATCCTGACGCGACTCCGAGATCGAGGACCGTTCCGACTTTGAATAAGACGCCCATCCTAGTAGGCTCGCCAAGCACTAAGACGGGTGTCCTAGCGAGGGAGAGCGGCGATGGGCGACGGCGACGGGCAGACGGTCTGGCAGCAGAGCGCGTGCATCCTCTGCGAGTGCAACTGCGGGATCGAGGTCCAGGTCGACGGCCGCAGACTCGCGCGCATCCGCGGCGACAGAGCCCACCCCGCCTCGCAGGGCTACACCTGCAACAAGGCGCTGCGGCTCGACCACTACCAGAACGGCCGCGACCGCCTCACGAGCCCGCTGCGGCGCACCGCCGACGGCAGTTACGAGCCGATCGACTGGGAGACGGCGATCACCGAGATCGCCGCCGGGCTCTCCGCCGTCCGCGACGAGCACGGCGGCGAGTCGATCTTCTACTACGGCGGCGGCGGCCAGGGCAACCACCTCGGCGGCGCCTACAGCCGCGCGGTCCTGGCGACGCTCGGCAACCGCTACCGCTCGAGCGCGCTGGCGCAGGAGAAGATGGGCGAGGGCTTCGTCGACGCCCACCTCTACGGCGGCCACACGCGCGGCGACTTCGAGCACGCGGAGGTCGCGCTGTTCGTCGGCAAGAACCCGTGGCAGTCGCAGTCCCTCCCGCGCGCCCGCATCGTGCTCAAGGAGCTGAGCAGCGACCCCGAGCGGGCGCTGATCGTGCTCGACCCCGTCGTCACCGAGACGGCCAGAATCGCCGACGTCCACCTCCAGGTCCGTCCCGGCGGCGACGCCTGGTGCCTCGCCGCGCTGCTCGGCGTGCTCGTGCAGGAGGGCCTGACCGACGGCGCCTTCCTCGATGAGCGCACGACCGGCGCGGAGGCGGTCCTGCAAGCCCTGCGCACGATCCCCGTCGCCGACTTCGCGCGCCGCGCCGGCGTGCCGCTGGAGCAGATCGAACAGGCCGCGCGACGGATCGGGCGCGCCGAGTCGGTCGCGACCTTCGAGGACCTCGGGATCCAGCAGGGCCCCAACAGCGTCCTCTGCTCCTACCTCAACAAGCTCGTCTGGCTGCTGCGCGGCAGCTTCGGCAAGCCGGGCGCGATGCACCTGCACTCGTGGATGGCGCCGCTGGCGCGCTACAAGCTCGACAGCGCGACGACGCCGGTCTCCGGCGCGCCGATCGTCGGCGGCCTGGTGCCGTGCAACGCGATCCCCGACGAGATCCTCACCGACCACCCGCAGCGGCTGCGGGCGATGATCGTCGAGAGCGCCAACCCCGCCCACTCGCTTGCCGACTCCGCCGGCTGGCGGGAGTCGCTGCGCGCGCTCGACCTCGTCGTCCGCGGCCAGCTTCCGGCGGATGCCGGTGGCTTCCTCGGCCGCGGCCAGCGCGTCCTCCCGGCGGCCCAGGCCGGCCAGCTGGATCGACAGGTTGGTCAGCGACGCGGCCAGGTCGGGCCGGAACGCGTCCGAGCGGGCCGCGGCCAGCTTCCGGCGGATGCCGGTGGCTTCCTCGGCCGCGGCCAGCGCGTCCTCCCGGCGGCCCAGGCCGGC
>DATIOB010000311.1:0-7356 GCA_035473605.1 Conexibacter sp. | reverse complement strand
GACTGGCCCGACGGGATCGGCGTGTCCTCCAGCTCCTTGCGGCGCGTGACGAGCCGCTCGTGGTCGGCGGCGGTCTGGAAGAAGCCGCCCTGCGCGTCGTCGCCGAACTGCGCGATCGTGACGTCGGCGAGGCGGCGCGCGGCGGCGAACCAGCGCGGCTCGAAGGTCGCCTCGTAGAGCGTCAGCAGCGCCTCCAGCAGGTAGGCGTGGTCCTCCAGGTAGCCGGGCAGCGTCGCGCGGCCGTCCTTCCACGAGCGCCGCAGGCGGCCGTCGTCGTCCTGGACGGATCCGAGCAGGAAGTCGGCGGCGGCGCGCGCGGCGTCGAGGTAGTCCTCGCGCTCCAGCAGCGCGCCGGCCTCGGCCAGCGCGGCGATCATCAGCGCGTTCCACGCGGTCAGCCGCTTGTCGTCGAGACCGGGGCGGACGCGCCGGTCGCGGACGGCCAGCAGCCGTCGTCTGATCTCCGGCAGCTCGGGCGGCTCCGGCGCGCCGCCGGCGGCGCGGACGAGGATGTTGACGCCCTCGAAGTTGCCGCGCTCGCTTGCGCCGTACCACGCGACGGCGATCTCGAACAGACGATCGTCGCCGAGCGCGCTGCGCAGCTCGCCGAGCGACCAGACGTAGAACTTGCCCTCGACGCCCTCGGAGTCGGCGTCGAGCGCGGCGTAGAAGCCGCCCTCGGGGCCGCGCATCTCGCGCAGCGCCCAGTCGAGCGTGTCCTCCGCGACCGCCCGCAGCAGCGGCTCGCCGCTGACCTGCCAGCCGTGCAGATAGGCGCGCGCCAGGAGCGCGTTGTCGTAGAGCATCTTCTCGAAGTGAGGGACGACCCAGGCGGCGTCGACCGCGTAGCGCGAGAAGCCGCCGCCGAGCTGGTCGTGGATCCCGCCGCGCGCCATCGCGCGCAGCGCGTCGAGCGCCACCGTCGTCTCGCCATGCGCCAGCAGCAGCTCGATCGCGGATGCCTGCGGGAACTTCGGCGCGCGGCCGAAGCCGCCGTTGACCGCGTCGGCGCTCTGGCGCAGCGCGTCGACGGCGTCGTCGAGCAGCCCCGGGTCGACCATCGCGCCGCTCGGCGCCAGCCGTGCGCCGCCCTCCAGCCGCTCGACGATCCGCGCGCTCTGCTCGACGATCTCCGCGCGTCTGTCGCGCCATGCCGCGGAGATCGCCTCCAGCACCTGGCGCCAGCTCGGCATCCCCTGACGCGCCTCGGGCGGGAAGTAGGTGCCGGCGTAGAACGGCACCTGCTCGGGCGTCGTGAAGGCGTTCAGCGGCCAGCCGCCGTGGCCGGTCATCGCCTGCACCGCGTCCATGTAGATCGCGTCGACGTCCGGCCGCTCCTCGCGGTCGACCTTGACGCAGACGAACAGCTCGTTCATCAGCTCGGCGATCTCGGGGTCCTCGAACGACTCCCGCTCCATCACGTGGCACCAGTGGCAGGCCGAGTAGCCGATCGAGACCAGCAGCGGGACGTCGCGCTCGCGCGCCTCGGCAAGCGCCTCGGCTCCCCACGGCCGCCAGTCGACCGGGTTGTCCTTGTGCTGCAGCAGGTAGGGGGAGGTCTCGTTCGCGAGCGCGTTGGCCATGTCTCGACCCTAGTACGTTGCGGGAACACCACCAGCACAGGAGCCTGCAAGCCGTGTCAACGAACCGAGAGTCCGTCACCGCGATCGGCGCGCCCGCAGCCGTCGGCCCGTACGTCCATGCCGTGCGCGCGGGCGGGATGCTCTACTGCTCGGGCCAGATCCCGCTCCATCCGGAGACCGGCGAGCTGGTCGGCGAGACGACCGCCGAGCAGGCCGGCCGCTGCCTGGAGAACCTGCAGGCCGTCTGCGCCGCCGCGGGCGCGACGCTCGCCGACGCGGTCAAGATCACCGTCTACCTCGTCGACATGGACGACTTCACCGCCGTCAACGAGGTCTACGCCTCCTTCTTCGAGAACGACCCGCCGGCGCGCGTCGCCGTCGCCGTCTCGAGACTGCCGCGCGGCGCCAGCGTCGAGCTCGACGCGATCGTCGCGCTGCCGGGCTGAGGCGCCGGGTGACCGTCGACCTGGAGCGGGTGCGACGGGCGGCGGTCTCCTACGCCGAGGTCGTGCGCGAGACGCCGGTGCTCAGCTCGCGCACGCTCAGCGAGCGGGTCGGCGCGACGATCGCGCTGAAAGCCGAGAACCTGCAGCGGACCGGCTCCTTCAAGCTGCGCGGCGCGCTCGCGAAGATCGCCGCGCTGGAGCCGCAGCGGGCGGCGGCCGGGGTCGTCGCCGGCAGCGCCGGCAACCACGGCCAGGCGGTCGCGTACGCGGCGCGGGCGCGCGGGCTGCCGTGCGAGGTCTTCATGCCGATCGGCGCGCCCAACCAGAAGGTCGACGCCTGTGCCGAGTTCGGCGCGACCGTGCGGCTCGTCGGCAGCTCCGTCGAGGAGTCGCTGGCGGCCGCGCGCGAGCGTGCCGAGGAAGCCGGGATGGCGTTCGTCCATCCCTTCGACGATCCCGACGTGATCGCCGGCCAGGGCGGGATCGGGCTGGAGCTGGCGGCGCAGGTGCGCGACCTGCGGCTGGTCGTCGTGCCGGTCGGCGGCGGCGGACTGGTGAGCGGCCTCGCGATCGCGCTGAAGACGCTGCGGCCGGAGGTGCGCGTCGTCGGCGTGCAGGTTGACCGCTGCGCGCCGGTGCCGGCGTCGCTGGCCGGCGGGGCGCCGCTCGCGATCGAGCGCGCGACGCCGACGATCGCCGACGGGATCGCGGTCAAGCGGCCGGGCGAGCTGACGGTCGCGCTGATGCGCAGGTGGGTCGACGAGGTCGTCGTCGTGCCCGAGGACGGGGTGGCGGAGGCGATGGTGCTGCTGCTGGAGCGGGCGAAGCTGGTCGTCGAGGGGGCGGGCGCGGTCGGCGTCGCGGCGCTGCTCGGCGGCGCGGTCGCGCCGGCGGCGGAGGGGACGACGGCGGTCGTGCTGTCGGGCGGCAACGTCGACGCGGGCCTGCTGGCGTCGGTCGCGCGGCGCCACGAGTCGCAGTCGGGCCGTCGGCTCGTGCTGCTGACGCGGGTGCCCGACCGACCGGGAGCGCTGGCGACGCTGCTCGGCCTCGTCGGCGCGCAGAACGCCAACCTCGTCGACATCACGCACGTGCGCGAGGGGCTCGACCTGCACGTGCGCGAGACGGCCGTGCAGCTGGTGCTGGAGACGCGCGGCCGTGCGCACGCTGACGAGGTGCTGCGCGCGATCGCCGCTGCCGGGTACGTGACGAGCACGCTCGCATAGGAGAGTGGCGGTGCGCCAACTTCTGGTTAGGATCCGGAAGATGGTCGTATATGTAACTTCAACACGATGTTGAAGGAGCCCCCCCGATGTGGGACCCCCGCGAGTTCTCTGAGACCTACCGCCGCCTGGCTCCCGTCGCCGTGCGCGCCGCCGATCGCGTGCTGCACGATCGCGCCGCTGCGGAGGACGTCGCCCAGGACGTCTTCGCCCGTCTCTGGGAACGGCCGTCGGCCTACGACCCGGCGCGCGGGTCACTGACCAGCTACGTCGCGATGGTCGCCCGCAGTCGCGCGCTCGACCGCTGGCGCTCGCGTCAGGCGGCCGACGCGGCGACCGAGCGGATGTCGCGCGACGTCGAGCTGCAGACCGACGGCAACGCCGCCGAGATCGCCTACCAGCGGGCGCGCGTGGAGGCCTCGATCGAGGCGCTGCGCGAGGCGCCGCACGAGCAGCGCCAAGCGGTCCTGCTCGCCTACGGCGCCGGCCTCAGCGCACGCGAGGTCGCGGCGGCGACGAAGGTCCCCGTCGGCACCGCCAAGAGCCGCATCCGGCTCGGCCTGATCCGCACGCGCGAGGTGCTCGGGATCAACGGGATCGGCGAGTCGCCGATCGGCACGGCTGCCTGAGCCCGCGGCGGCCGGTAGCGTTGGCGATGATGGCACGGCTCTCGATCGGGGAAGTGTCGACGCAGACCGGCGTCGGCGAAGGCACGCTGCGCATGTGGGAGCAGCGCTACGGCTTCCCGCAGCCGGAGCGGACCGACGCCGGCGCGCGCCGCTACAGCGAGCGCGACGTCGAGCTGATCAGGCAGATCGCGCGTGATCGCGATCGCGGCCTCGCGATGCGCGCCGCGATCGCCCGTGCGCAGCAGCCGTCAGGGCGCGACGTGTCCGTCTTCGCGGCGATGCGCAGGGAGGTCGCCGGGCTGAGTCCGCAGCGGCTGCCGAAGTGGGCGCTGGTCGCGATGAGCCGCGCGATCGAGGACGAGTCGCTGGCCGCCGCCGAGCGGCCGGTCGTGCTCGCGACCTTTCAGCGCGAGCGCTTCTACCGCCGCGTCGAGCGGCGCTGGGAGGAGCTGGCGCGGACGGCACGGCTGGCCGTCGTGCTGGCCGACTTCCCCGCCGCCGACATGCCGCTTTGGAAGCCGATCGAGGTGCCGATCGCGCCCGACGTGCCGCTCGTGCGCGAGTGGGCGCTGGTCGTCGACGCGCCCGGCTACGCCGCCTGCCTGTCGGCCTGGGAGATCCCCGACCAGGAGGAGGTCGCCGACCACGATCGTCACTTCGAGACGATCTGGACGGTCGAGCCGGACGCCGTCCGCGAGGCCGCGCGGGTGCTGCTGCGGACCGCGGTCGCCAACGGGCCGGAGCTGCTCGGCAACGCCGAGCGGCTGCTCGACGACGTGCCGCCGGCGCGCGCCGACGCGGTCCGCCAGCTCAACGCGCTGACGAGCCGGATGGTCGGCTACGTCGCGCGCGCGGGCGTCGCGGCGCCGCCGGCGACGCCGGTTTAGACGGAGCCGCCGCTGCCGCCCGCGACGCCACTCTCGGCGGCCTGCGCCTCGGTGCGCGCGTGGCGGTAGGCGCGCGCCTCGTCGACGAGCGCGGCGATCAGGCGGCTGCGCTCGTCGGCCTCGGGATGCCACTGGACGCCGAGGACGAAGTCGTGGTCGCGTGACTCGATCGCCTCCGGCAGCTCGTCCTTCGTCGCCCAGCCGCTGACGACGAGACCCTCTCCGACCCTGCCGACGCCCTGGTGGTGGTGGGACTTGGTCCCGTGCAGCTCCTCGCCGGCGGCGCGCGCGGCGAGCGAGCCGGGCGCCAGGCGGACGTCGTGGTCGGCGCCGTCGAAGCTGCCGATCGCCTTGCGGTGCTCGTGGTGGCCGAACTCCTCCGGCAGGTGCTGGCGCAGCGTGCCGCCGAGCGCGATGTTGAGCAGCTGCATGCCGCGGCAGATGCCGAGGTACGGCAGGTCGCGCTCCAGTGCGGCGCGCGTCACCGCCAGCTCGAAGGCGTCGCGCTCGGCCATCGTCTCCTGCGTCTCAGGATGGCGCTCGGCGCCGTAGAGGGCGGGGTCGATGTCGTTGCCGCCGGCCAGGACCAGGCCGTCGACGAGGTCGAGCGCCTCGTGCGGATCCTGCGTCAGGACGGGGTCGGGGGCGATCATCAGCGCCATGCCGCCGGCAGCGCGGATCGCGTCGAGGTAGTTGGTGGGCGTGAGGGCCGCCTGCTGGTCCCAGACGCTCCAGCGGGCGCGCTCCAGCGAGGTGAGGATGCCGATCACGGGACGATTGGCCATCGCCTCAGGGTAACGCGGTTCAAACGTGACGCAGGCGTCACCTTCATGTACGGTGGAGTCCATGGAGGAGAATCGGCTGGACTACGACTGGCTCGTGATCGGCTCGGGCTTCGGCGGCAGCGTCTCGGCGCTGCGGCTGTCGGAGAAGGGCTATCGCGTCGGCGTGCTGGAGTGCGGCAGACGCTTCCGCGACCGGGACTTCCCGAAGTCGAACTGGAACCTGCGGCGGTACTTCTGGGTGCCGAGAATCGGGCTCAAGGGCTTCTTCCGCATCTCGACCTTCAAGGACGTCACCGTCGTCAGCGGCTGCGGCGTCGGCGGCGGCTCGCTCGGCTACGCCAACACGCTCTACGTCCCGCCGAGACGGTTCTTCGAGGATCCGCAGTGGGGCGCGCTGAACGACTGGGAGCGGGCGCTGGCGCCCCACTACGACGAGGCGCAGCGGATGCTCGGCGTCGTCCAGACGACGCTCGACGACCCCGCCGACGACCTCCTGCGCGAGTTCGGCGAGCAGCTCGGCGTCGGCCACACGTACAGAAAGACCCCGATCGGCGTCTTCCTCGGGGAGGCCGGCAAGACCGTGCCGGACCCCTACTTCGGCGGCGAGGGGCCGGACCGCACCGGCTGCACCCAGTGCGGCCGCTGCATGGTCGGCTGTCCCGTCGGCGCGAAGAACACGCTCGTGAAGAACTACCTCTGGTTCGCCGAGAGACGCGGCGCCCAGGTCGTGCCCGACCGCACCGTGATCGACGTCCGCCCGCTCGGCGCCGCCGACGGCAGCGACGGCTACGCGATCACGCACGTCCCCTCCGGCGCCTGGCGCGAGCGCGACAAGGTGACGGTGACCGCCCGCGGCGTCGTCGTCGCGGCCGGCGCGCTCGGCACCAACAGACTGCTGCAGCGCTGCCGCCTCGGCGGCTCGCTGCCGAGGATCTCCAAGCGGCTCGGCGAGCTGGTGCGGACCAACAGCGAGGCGATCCTCGCGGTCACGGTGCCGAAGGAGTACGCCGACGACCTCACCAGACGGGTCGCGATCTCCGGCTCGATCTACCCCGATCCAGACACCCACATCGAGACGGTCACCTACGGCAAGGCCGGCGACGCGATGTCGTTCATGTACACGCTGCTGGTCGGCGACGGCACGCGCGTGACGCGGCCGCTGAAGCTGGTCGGCGCGGCGCTCAGATCGCCCGGCAAGTTCGTCAAGCTGCTGTGGCCGGGCGGCTGGTCGCGCCGCACGATCATCGTGCTCGTGATGCAGACGCTCGACAACGCGATCGCGCTGCGGGCGAAGAGAACGCCGTTCGGCGGGATCCGCCTGACCACCGAGCAGGACGCCGACAGACCGAACCCGACGTACATCCCGATCGCGAACCAGACCGCGGAGTGGTTGGCGGAGCGGACCGGAGGCGTCGCGCAGTCGTCGCTGATGGAGGCGGTCAACATCCCCTCGACGGCGCACATCCTCGGCGGCGCGGCGATCGCGGGCGATCCTGAGCACGGCGTCGTCGACGCGCACCAGCGCGTCTTCGGCTACGAGAACCTGCTCGTCTGCGACGGCTCGGCGGTGCCGGCCAACGTCGGCGTCAACCCGAGCCTCACGATCACCGCGCTCGCGGAGCACGCGATGAGTCACGTGCCGCCAGCCGCAGGCAGCGCTGGTAGCGGAGCTTCTGCGCGCGGTCTCTCCGCGGCAGCGCCCAGCAGCGGCCGCGCGCCTTCGCCAGCCTGACGCAGGCGGCGCGCTTCGTCGCGCCGCGCACGGTCCCGCAGCGCCGCACCGCCAGGCAGGTTCTGCGGGCG
>DATIOB010000310.1:0-6428 GCA_035473605.1 Conexibacter sp. | reverse complement strand
GCCTCGATTGCCGAGGCGAAGCGCTCGAGCACGGAGACGGTGTCGTCCCAGTCGAGACAGGCGTCGGTGACCGACTGGCCAAAGGTGAGTTTCTCCCCCAGCACCAGGTCCTGGCGGCCGGCGACGAGGAACGACTCCAGCATCACGCCGACGATCGCCTTGTTGCCCGCCGCGACCTGGTCGGCGATCGCCTGCGAGACGAGCGGCTGGCGCTCGTGGTCCTTGGCGCTGTTGTCGTGCGAGGCGTCGATGATGACGCGCTCGGAGAGGCCGGCGGCGGCCATCCGCGACAGCGCGTCGGCGACCGCGTCCTGGTCGTAGTTGGGCACGCCGCGCCCGCCGCGCAGGATGATGTGGCCGTCCGGGTTGCCGCGCGTCGTGAAGACGGCCGGCACGCCCGACTCCTCGACGCCGGCGAAGGTGTGCGGCGCGGCCGCCGCGCGGACGGCGTCGACCGCGACGCCGACGTCGCCGTCGGTGCGGTTCTTGAAGCCGATCGGCATCGACAGGCCGGAGGCGAGCTGGCGGTGCGTCTGGCTCTCCGTCGTGCGCGCGCCGATCGCGCCCCACGCGACCGTGTCGGCTATGTACTGGGGGATGATCGGGTCGAGGAACTCGCAGCCGATCGGCAGCCCCAGCTCCAGCACTCTCAGCAGCAGCCCGCGCGCGGTTCTGAGTCCGGCGTTGACGTCGTTGGAGCCGTCGAGGCCGGGGTCGTTGATGAGCCCCTTCCAGCCGGTCGTCGTGCGCGGCTTCTCGAAGTAGACGCGCATCGCGACGAGCAAGTCGTCTCTCAGCGCGGTCGCGCGCTCGGCGAGCAGCCTGGCGTACTCGAGCGCCGCCTCCGGATCGTGCACGCTGCACGGCCCGACGACGACGAGCAGGCGGTCGTCGTCGCGGTCGAGCACGCGCACGACGTCGGCGCGGCCGGCCAGCACGACGTCGGCCTGGGCGTCCCTCAGCGGCTGCTCGCGGCCCATCAGCGCCGGCGTCGCCAGCGGGATGACCTTGGCGATGCGCTGGTCGCGCAACTCTTCTTGACGGCGGGTGACGCTCACCCGAGCGAGGATACCTGGACGCGCTTGGCGTCGAGCTTCCGCGGGTCCACCCGGACGACGTCCCACGCGAGGCCGCTCTTCTCCAGCAGCGTGATGACGGCGGCGGATGGATCGAGCTGGAAGCGGTCGACGCCGTGGCGGGCCGAGGTCGGGAAGGCGTGGTGGGCGTTGTGCCACGCCTCGCCGAAGGTGAGCGGCGCCAGCCACGCGAGGTTGCGCGACTCGTCGCCGGTCTCGAAGGGCCTGCGGCCGAAGAAGTGGCAGAGCGAGTTGATCGAGTAGGTCGCGTGGTGCAGCAGCAGCGTCCGCACGAGCCCGCCCCACAGCATCCCTGTGAGGCCGGCCTGCCACGACAGCCCGACGAGCAGGAAGCCGAGCGCGAAGGCGATCAGGAAGCCGCCGATCGCCCAGAAGATGAAGGTGCGGTCGACCCACGCGACGACCGGGTCTCTCATCAGGTCGGGCGCGTACCGTCTCTTGTTGCCGCGCTGGGTGTGGACGAACAGCCAGCCGACGTGCGCATGCGCGAGGCCGCGCAGCGCGCCTCGCCAGCCGTGACCGTGCTCGACGTGCGGGCTGTGCGGATCGCCGTAGCGGTCGGAGAAGGCGTGGTGCTTGCGGTGGTCGGCGACCCACGAGATCACCGGGCCCTCGATCGCGATCGAGCCGAGCGCGGCGAAGACGCCGCGCACCGCCGGCGTCGTCTTGAACGAGCGGTGGGTGAAGAGGCGGTGGAAGCCGACCGTGATCCCGAGCCCGGTCGCGACGTACATGATCGCCAGCACGGCGAGGTCGCTCCAGCCGAGCGCGACCGACCACAGCTGCCAGCCGACGAGGCCGAGCGCGAGCACCGGGACGATCGTGACGAGGCCGGTGATGATGCGGTCGCGCGTCTCGTTCTCGACCGGCTGGATGTCGTCCTCGGTGGGCCCGGCCGCAGGGCCCGTCACCGCCTGATCCACAGCACACCCCCGGAACGTTGGCGTTTGCGAATTCAGGACATCCTAACTCAGCTGCGCGGACCCTTCGCCGGTATGGGCGTGCAGCTCGCGTTGGCTGACACGCTGGGCGGTGCGCACGAAGGCGTCGACGAGCGGCTCGGTCGCGTCGCGGCGGCGCACGACCGCCAGCGTCGCGAAGCGCGCCTCGACCAGCGGCACGAATCTGATCCCCGGCCACGGGTAGTAGCGGCTGATCAGCGTCGGCGCCGTGTCGATCCCCTGGCCCTGCGCGATCAGGTGCAGCCACTCCTCCAGCGTGTCGGCGGTGCGCGCGTTGACCGCCGGGCGGTGGCCCAGCTCCTCGGTCAGCAGCCAGAAGTCCCTCCACGTCTGCGAGACGGCGGTGGAGTGGCTGATGAAGGTCTCGCCGGCCAGCTCCTCGGGCGTCAGCTCGGCGCGGTTGGCGAGCGGGTGCGAGCTGGCCATCACGACGTTGCGCTGCTCCTCGACCAGCGGCACGACCTCCAGCTCGGCCAGCTCCGCCTCGTCGTAGGGCATGTAGATGAAGGCGACGTCGGCGCGCGCCTGCGCGAGGCTCTCGCTGATCGTCGCGAAGTCGAAGGCGTGGACCTCGATCTGCGCGCTCGGGCGCTCGTTCTTCAGCTCCTCGACGACGACGCTCAGCAGCTCCCCGGGGACGGCGCCCATGCAGCCGACCGACAGCGTCTCGGCCTCGCGGGCGGCGAGCGCGCGCGTCTCGGCGAGCATGTGGTCGGCGCTCTCCAGCAGCTCGCGCGCCCGCGGCAGCAGCGCGGTGCCGACGCGCGTCAGCTCGACGCGGCGGTTGGCGCGCGTGAACAGCGGCGCGCCGACCTCGCGCTCGAGCGCGACGATCTGGGCGCTCAGGGCCGACTGGGCGAGATGGAGCCGTGACGCGGCGCGCGTGAAGTGCAGCTCCTCCGCGACGGCGACGAAATAGCGCAGCTGACGCAAGTCCACACAACGATCATCGCATGCCGCGATCGGTCCATCGCAAAACCATGTTGTGACCGTGACGCAGTGAGCGCACCATGCCTCCATCACAGGTCGAGCGGCGTTGGAGAGCGCCGCCGGCCACGACGGAGAGTGAGTGGTGATGCAGACCGGATTCGTGTGGCACGAGCGCTACATGTGGCACAACACCGGCCGCGCGAGCGGACCGTTCCTGTCGGACGCCTCCGGCTGGATGGAGCCCGACATCCGCCACACCGAGAACTCCGACACGAAGCGCCGCTTCCGCAACCTGCTCGACGTCTCCGGCCTGCTCGACCAGCTCGTCCCGATCGCGCCGCGCGCCGCGACCGTCGAGGAGCTGACGCGCTTCCACACGCCCGCGTACGTCGAGCACGTGCGCGAGCTGTCGGCCGGCGCCGGCGGCGAGGGCGTCGACGGCACGACCGTGATCGGCAAGGGCACCTACGAGGTCGCGCTGCTGTCGGCCGGCGGCGTGATCGAGGCGGTCGACGCCGTCCTCGACGGGACGGTCGACAACGCCTACGCGCTCGTGCGCCCCTGCGGCCACCACGCGCTGCCCGACGCCGCGATGGGCTTCTGCATCTTCGGCAACGTCGCGATCGCCGCCCACCACGCGCGCGTCGTGCGCGGCCTGCAGCGCGTCGCGATCGTCGACTGGGACGTCCACCACGGCAACGGCACGCAGGCCGGCTTCTACGACGACCCGAGCGTGCTGACGATCTCGCTGCACCAGGACAGCTGCTTCCCGCCCGACTCGGGACCGCTGGAGGAGACCGGCGCCGGCGCGGGGGAGGGCTTCAACCTCAACGTCCCGCTGCCGCCCGGATCCGGCGACGGCGCCTACGAGGCCGCCTTCGAGCAGCTCGTGCTCCCGGCGCTCGAACGGTTCCAGCCTGAATTGATCCTCGTCGCCTCCGGGCTCGACGCCAGCGCGATGGACCCGCTCGGGCGGATGATGGTCTCGCCGAAGGGCTACGGCCGCCTCGCCGAGCTGCTGCTCGACGCGGCCGCGCGGCTCTGCGACGGGCGCGTCGTGATGGCGCACGAGGGCGGCTACTCGGCCGAGCTGGTGCCGTTCTGCGGGCTGGCGATCGTGGAGAGACTGGCCGGCGTCGAGACGGAGGTGCGCGACACGATCCTCCAGCTCTTCCCGGAGCACATGGGCCAGCAGCAGCTGCAGCCGCACGAGCAGGCGCTGATCGAGCGCGTCGCCGCGGTCGCGGGGCTCGGCCGGGCGAGCCACCAGGCCGCACAGGCATAGGAGAGTGATGTCGCAGATGGGAAGAGTCCGCATCGCCGACGGCGAGACGGCGCGCTGGGGCGTGGTCGAGGGCGAGCAGGTCGTGCTGGAGGACGGCACGCGCCTGGCCGAGGCCGACGTCACCTACCTCGCGCCGGTGCAGCCGTCGAAGGTGATCGCCGTCCACCTCACCTACCGCAGCCGGATCGAGGAGTACGCGGCGCGCACGCCCGCCTACCCGTCGTACTTCATGAAGCCGCCGACGACGCTGAACGGTCACCGCGGCGAGATCAGACGGCCGGCCGGCACCGAGTTCCTCAACTACGAGGGCGAGCTGGCGGTCGTGATCGGCAGACGGATGCACGGCGTCGCGCAGGACGACGCGCTGTCGCACGTCGCCGGCTACGCCGTCGCCAACGACGTCGGACTGCACGACTTCCGTCACGCCGATCGCGGCTCGATGCTGCGCGTCAAGGGACAGGACGGCTTCCTGCCGCTCTCCCCGACGGTCGTGCCCGCGGACGAGTTCGACCCGACGAATTACGAGCTGCGCACGCTGCTCAATGGCGAGGTCGTGCAGCGCGCGAGCGCCGACGACCTGATCTGGGGCGTCGCCTACCAGCTCGCCGACCTGTCGCGGCTGATCACGCTGGAGCCCGGCGACGTGGTCCTGACCGGCACGCCGGCCAACTCGCGCCCGATGGCCGTCGGCGACGTCGTCGCCGTCGAGATCGACGGGCTCGGCCGCGTCGAGAGCACGGTCGTCGAGTGGGAGGTCGATCTGAGCGAGGCCGGCGACCAGCCGGAGACCTCGCCGAACACGTTGCACGTCGCGCTCGCCGTCTCCGAGGAGGAGGCCGAGCGGATGGTCGAGAGGAGCAAGGCATGAAGGTCCACGTCGACATGAACCTCTGTCAGGCGCACGGCGAGTGCGTCTTCGCCGCACCGGACGTCTTCGAGCTGCACGACGACGACTCGCTGACGTGGGTCGAGGAGGTCGGCGAGGACAGACGCGCCGAGGTCGAGCAGGCGGTGCAGGTCTGCCCGATGATGGCGATCAAGCTCGAGGGCTGAGGAGCTTCGCGATGCGGATCGTCGTCGTCGGAGCGTCGCTGGCCGGGCTGCGCGCCGCGCAGGCGCTGCGCGCCGCCGGGCACGCGGACGAGGTCGTCGTGATCGGCGACGAGGCGCGCGCGCCGTACACGCGGCCGCCGCTGTCGAAGGAGCTGCTGGCCGGCGCGCACACGATCGAGCAGTGCGACTTCCCCAGCGGCGAGGTCGACGTGACGTGGCGGCTCGGCGCCGCCGCCGTCGGGCTCGACCGCGCCGCGCGCGAGGTCGTGCTGGCCGACGGCTCGCGGGTCGGCTACGACCGCGTGATCGTCGCGACCGGCTGCCGTGCGCGCACGTGGAGCGGCCCGGGCGCGGAGCTGGACGGGCTGCACACGCTGCGCGACCTCGACGACGCGCTGGCGCTGCGCGCCGCGCTGACCGACGGCACGCCGCGCGTCGCCGTCGTCGGCGCCGGCTTCGTCGGCGCCGAGGTCGCCTCGACCGCGCGCAGACTCGGCCTCGACGTGACGCTGATCGACGTCGCGCCGCACCCGCTGCTGCCGCTCGGCCCGCTGCTCGGCGAACGCTGCGCCGAGCTGCACCGCGCGGAGGGCGTCGAGATGCGGCTGGCGACCGGCGTCGCCGGCTTCGACGGTGACGCGGAGGACCGCGTGCGCTCGGTCCGGCTCGCCGACGGCTCCGCGGTCGCGGCCGACGTGGTCGTCGTCGCGCTCGGCGCGATCCCGAACACGGAGTGGCTCGCCGACAGCGGGCTGACGCTCAACCCCGGCCTCGTCTGCGACGCGACGCTGACCTCGCTCGACGATCCCGACGTGCTCGGCGCCGGCGACGTCGTCTCGTGGCCGCATCCGCTCGCCGCCGGCGAGACGATCCGCGTCGAGCACTGGACCAACGCCGCCGAGCAGGGCGCCGCGGCAGCGCGCAACGCGCTGGCGCCGCCGGCCGAGCGCACGCCGTACGTCGCCGCGCCGTACTTCTGGAGCGACCAGTACGACGTCAAGATCCAGGCCGCCGGCCTGCCCGGCCGCGCGCAGCGGGTCGAGTTCGTCGAGCCCGACGTCGCCGTCGGCATCAGCGAGGGGCGCGTCGTGTCCGTCGTGA
>DATIOB010000309.1:0-2874 GCA_035473605.1 Conexibacter sp. | reverse complement strand
GCGGGCGTCGTGATGGAGCGCTCGTCCTTCGAGCGCGCCGGCGAGCGGCTCGGATCGGCGCCGCGCGACATGCTCGCCGCGCTGCTGACGAGCGTCGCCGACGCCGTCTACGTCGTCGACTTCGACGGCCTGGTCGAGTTCGCCAACCCGGCCGCGCTCGGGCTGCTCGGCTACGCGGAGGAGGAGCTGCTCGGCCGTCCCAGCCACGAGACGATCCACCATCACCACTGGGACGGCAGGCCGTTCCCGGCGCAGGAGTGCCCGCTGCTGCGCCCGCGCACGAGCGGCGAGACGGTGCGCGCCGACGGCGACACCTTCTGGCGCAAGGACGGCTCGAAGTTCCGCGTCGCCTACTCCTCGGCGCCGCTGACGATGGCGAGCGGTCGCGGCGCGGTCGTCGTCTTCCGCGACGTGACGACGCGGATCGAGGCGGAGGAGGCGCTCCGGCGCGAGGCGGTCGAGCGCGCCCGCGCCGAGGAGATCCACGCCTCGCGCGCCCGCCTCGTGGAGGCGGCCGACGCCGAGCGCCGCCGGCTCGTGCGTGACCTCCACGACGGCGCCCAGCAGCGCCTGGTGCGGATCCTGCTGACGCTGCGGCTGGCCGCCAACCAGGCGGCGGGCGACGCAGGGTCCGCCGGCGCGGGCAGCGCCGCCGACAGCGCCGATGCGATCCGCGCGCTGCTCGACGAGGCCGCGGGCGAGACGCAGGCGGCGATCGCCGAGCTGCGCGACCTCGGCGCCGGCATCCACCCCCAGATCCTCACCAACCGCGGCGTCGCGGCGGCGGTCGAGTCGCTGACCGGGCCGCTGCCGCTGCTCGTCACGCTCGCGATCCCCGAGCGGCGCTGGCCGCCCGCGATCGAGGCGGCCGCCTACTTCGTGATCGCCGAGGCGCTGACGAACGTCGTCAAGCACGCCGAGGCGACGGCGGCGACCGTGACGGTCGCCGAGGCCGACGGCGCGCTCGCGATCGAGGTCGCCGACGACGGCCGCGGCGGTGCCGTCGCGACGCGCGGCCGCGGCCTCGCCGGGCTGCAGGACCGCGTCGCCGCGCTCGGCGGCGCGCTCACGGTCGGCCGGGGCGCGGCGGGCGGGACGCGGCTGCGCGCGACGCTGCCGCTCCCGGCCGCAGCAGCGTGAGCACCGCTGCCACGCGCCGGTGCTGATGCGGCTCGGCGCCGAGCCCGAGCTTCTGGAACAGCCCCGTGACGTGCTTCTCCACGGCTGCCGGCGTCACGTCGAGCGCGGCCGCGATGCCCTGGTTGGTGAGCCCTTCGGCCATCAGCGCCAGCACCTCGCGCTCGCGCGGGGTCAGCCGGCGCAGCGGATCGTCGGAGCGACGGCGGCCGACCATCAGCTGCACGACCTCGGGGTCGAGCGCCGAGCCGCCGGCGGCGACGCGGCGGACGGCGTCGAGGAAGGAGCCGACATCGCCGATCCGCGCCTTCAGCAGATAGCCGACGCCGACCGCGTCGTCGCCGATCAGGTCGAGCGGATAGCGCTCTTCGAGGTGGTTCGACAGCACGAGCACGGCGGTGCCGGGATGGGCGCGCCGCACCGCGATCGCCGCGCGCAGGCCGTCGTCGGTGCGGCCCGGCGGCATCTGCACGTCGCAGATCGCGATGTCGGGGGCGTGCACGGCGACCTCGGGCAGGATCCGGTCGGCTGTCGCGACCTGCGCGACGACCTCCATCCCCGCGTCCTCCAGCAGCCGCGCGAGACCGGCGCTGAGCAGCACTTCGTCGTCGGCGATCAGCACGCGCAGCGCGGTCACGCCGCACACGATACGAGCCACGGCGCGGCGCGAGCGGCGGGCGCCGATCCGCTCCAGTGCGGCGGCCACAGAACGGTCACACCGAGCCGCCCAGCGCGGGCTAGGGTCGCGTCGTGGTCGTGTCGACGCATGCGCCCGGGGTCGCGGTGCGTCCCTCCGGGCCGATCGCGGGATCTCCCGGTTCTCCCTTTGCGGCCCCGCGGCCGAGACTTCGCCGCGTGCCAACCGCCCGTCGCCGCCGTCGCCGCCTGCTCGCACCGGCGCTGCTGCTGCCGGCCAGCCTGCTGCTGCCGGCGCCGGTCGCGGTTGCGGCCCCTGCGCCGGTTGCGGCGGTCGCGGCGCCCGCGGCGGTCGCAACGCCCGCAGCGGTCGCAGCGCCCGCGGCGGTCGCGGCGCCCTCGTCGACCCCGCGGACGTGCCGCGACGCCGGGTTTTCCCCGGCCGAGGACCCGGAGCGCGCCACGACCGCGATCCTCTGCCTGCTCAACCGCGAGCGGGCCGCGCGCGGCCTGCCGCCGCTGCGCAGCGACCCGGCGCTGGCGCGCGCCGCGCGCAGCCATTCGAGCGACATGGTGCGACGGCGCTTCTTCGACCACACCGCACCCGGCCAGATCACATTCGGCGACCGCATCCGCCGCGCGCGGTACAGCCCTGGGGCGGCCGCGAAGCTCGGCGAGAACCTCGCCTGGGGGATGGGCGAGCCGGCGCTGCCGAACGTCGTCGTGCGCGGCTGGATGCACAGTCCCGAGCATCGCGCCAACGTCCTCGACGGCCGCTTCCGCTCGATCGGGATCGGGATAGCCCGCGGCGTCCCGGTCGCCGCCGCCTCCTCCGCCGCACGCAGCGGCGCGACGTACACGACCGACTTCGGCTCGCGCTGAGCGAGCTGCCGCCAGCCTCGGCGCGCAGCCTGCCTCCGCCCGCCCGCTGCCGCCCGCGCACGCACTGCCCTGAGATGATCTCCCGATGGTGCGGCGGATGGTGCTGTGGCGGGGGCTCGACGAGTGGACGGCCGAGTCGGCGCGCGTCGAGATCGGCGACGACGGCGTTCGCGCGACCGGCACGCAGCTCGGCGCCTTCCAGCTGCCGTACCGGCTCGA
>DATIOB010000308.1:0-8618 GCA_035473605.1 Conexibacter sp. | reverse complement strand
CATCCAGGTGATCGGCCCGAAGGAGCTGCGGCTCGACCCCGGCGCCTACTCGCACATCTGGCACATGCATCACAAGCAGGAGCAGCGCGACGAGCCGCTCGAGGTCGCGATCGTGATCGGCCACTACCCGACGCTCTACATGGCGTCGCAGTACCGCGGCCCGCTCGAGGTCGACGAGATCGAGGTCGCCGGCGGCCTCGCCGGCGAGGCGATGCGGATGACGAAGTCCGCGACGCTCGGGATCGACGTCCCGGCCGACGCCGAGATCGTGATCGAGGGCAAGCTGCTGCCGAGAGTGCGCAAGTGGGAGGGACCGTTCGGCGAGTTCTCCTGGTACCTCGGCCCGGCGCACGACACGCTCGTCGTCGAGGTCACCGCGATCACGCGCCGCAGAGACGCGATCTACCAGGACGTCTTCAACGCCCACCCGGAGCACAACCTGATCGGCATGGTCGGGCGCGAGGCCAACCTGCTGAGCAAGGTGCGCGCGGTCGTGCCGTCGGTCAGAGCGGTCTCGATGCCGTTCTCGGCCTGCTGCCGCTTCGCCTGCTACGTCTCGATCGGCAAGGAGTACGACGGCCAGGCGCGCAACGCGGCGCTGACCGCGCTCGGCGCCGACCCGTTCGTGAAGCTGTGCGTCGTGGTCGACGACGACATCGACCCGTACGACGAGATGAGAGTGATGTGGGCGGTCGCGACGCGCGTGCGCGCCGACAAGGACGTCATCGTCATCCCCGAGGCGTACACCTGCGAGCTGGACCCGACCGCGTACAGCATCGAGGACGACACCAGAAACGGTGCCCTCAACGCGAAGTGGATCATCGACGCGACGAAGCCGGTCGGCCTGCCCTTCCAGGTCACGGTCGACGTGCCGGAGGAGGTCTGGAAGCCGATCAGACTCGAGGAGTTCTTCCCGGTCGGCTGAGCGGACGGAGCCGGACTCGGGGTGGCGGCGTCGGGCGGCGCCGCCTGCCCCGGGGCCCGGCCGCTACGACGCGTCGCCGTTGGCCGGCAGCTGGTCCTCGTGCAGCTCGAGGACGGCGGTGAGCGTGTGCTCGATGTGGTCCTGGACCGCTCTGCGGACGCCGTCTGCATCGCCTTGGCGGGCGAGTCTGATGATGACGGCGTGCTCGCGGGCGACCTGTCTGCCGCGGTCGAGCCCTCTGCCGCGGCTCCACATCTGCACGTAGCGCTCGGCGCGCTGGCGCAGCGTGTCGACGAACTCGATCGCGAGCGGTCTGTTCGCCGCTTCGTAGAGGGTCGTGTGGAACTGGCCGTTCAGCTCCAGGTAGCGCACGTGGTCGGTCGTCTCGCGCAGCTCTCTGTTGATCGCGGCGAGGCGGTCGAGCCGGGCCTTGTCGAGCTGCGGCACGGCGGCGGCGGCGAGGTGGCCTTCGAGCAGCGCGCGCAGCTCGTAGGCCTCGCTCAGTCTCTCGATGCTGAGGCCGCGCACGACGGCGCGGCGGTGGGCGGAGGCGTCGATCAGCCCTTCCGCCTCGAGCCGGCGCATCGCTTCGCGCACCGGCACGCGCGAGACGCCGAAGTGCTCGGCGAGCTCGACCTGGTTGAGCACGGCGCCGTCCTCCAACTGGCCGCCGTTGATCGCCGCGCGCAGCGCGTCGGCGATGTGGTCCGAGGTGGTGCGCCGGTTGCGCAGCTCGGGAGTGGATGCGATCGGGGGGCCTTGCACCGGAACGAGGATACGCGCTTCGGCGAACGGAACCGGCCGCTTGCGCAGGTTGGCAATACTGTATACAGTTGGCGGGCTTCTGGACCCCGCCCGCCAACGCTCATGAAACCCGCCCCGTTCATCTACCACGCTCCTGAGCAGCTCGACGAGCTGCTGTCGCTGCTGGCCGCCGACGACGTCGACGGTCGCGTCATCGCGGGCGGCCAATCGCTCGTCCCGATGATGAACTTCCGCCTCTCGACGCCGGAGCGGCTGGTCGACATCCGTCGCGTCGAAGAGCTGCGCGGGCTGTGCCGCCTGCCCGACGGCGGCCTCGCGATCGGCGCCGCCGTGACGCAGGCGCAGCTGCTGCGCGACCGCGCCGTCACCGCCGACTTCCCGCTGCTGGCGGAGGCGATCGGTCACATCGGCCATCCGCAGATCCGCAGCCGCGGCACGATCTGCGGCAGCCTCGCGCACCATGACCCGACGGCGGAGCTGCCGGCGCTCGCGCTCGCGCTCGACGCGCGCATGACGATCCGCTCCGCGAACGGCAGCCGAGAGCTGAGCGCCGCCGACTTCTTCGTCTCCTACTACGAGACGGCGCTGGAGTACGGCGAGCTGCTCGCCGAGGTGACCTTTCCGGCGCCGCGCCCGCGCGCCGGCTGGTCGTTCCGCGAGCTGGCGCGCCGCCGCGGCGACTTCGCGCTCGTCGGCGCCGTCGCGCTGGTCGAACGCGGCGCGCAGTCGCGCCTCGTCCTCTTCGGCGTCGGCGACCGCGCGCGCCGGATCGAGCCGGTCGAGCGGCTGCTCGGCGATGCGCCCGCCTTCGACGCCGACCTGCTCGCCCAGATCCCCGAGCTGGTCGCCGCCGCGATCGACCCGCTCGGCGACGTCCACGCCAGCGCCGACTACCGCCGCGAGCTGGCCGGCGAGCTGGCCGTCGCCGCCATCACCGAAGCGATCGAGCGGGCGGCGTGACCGTCCGCCGGTCGGCCGCGCGCCGCGTGCGCGCGCAGCGTCCCGCCGCGAAGGAGTCGCGATGAACGAGCCCGTCCCGATCCGCCTCACCATCAACGGCGCCGAGCTGGCCGCCGAGGTCGAGCCGCGGCTGCTGCTGAGCGACTTCATCCGCCACCGCGCGCGTCTGACCGGCACCCACGTCGGCTGCGAGCACGGCGTCTGCGGCGCCTGCACGGTGCTCGTCGACGGCGAGCCGCAGCGCTCCTGCCTCGTCTTCGCCGCGCAGGTCGACGGCGCCGCGATCGAAACCGTCGAGGGCCTCGCCGGCACGACCGCGAGCGCCGACGGCGGCGGCGCGCTGAACCCGGTCCAGCAGGCCTTCCACGACGAGCACGGGATGCAGTGCGGCTTCTGCACGCCCGGCTTCCTGATGACGACGACGGCGCTGCTGCGCGAGCATCCGCACCCGAGCGACGAGCAGCTGCTCGACGCGCTCTCGGGCAACCTCTGCCGCTGCACCGGCTACCTCAACATCGTCAGAGCGGTGCGCACCGCCGAGGCCGCGATCGAGGCGACCGAAGCGATCGAAGGGGCGACCGATGGCGCGTGAGCTGCTGGTCGGCCAGTCGGTGCCGCGCGTCGAGGATGAGCGGCTGCTGCGCGGCGCCGGCCGCTACGTCGACGACATCGACCCGCCCGGCGCCGTCGAGGCGGCCTTCCTGCGCAGCCCGCACGCGCACGCGCGGATCGTCTCGGTCGACACGACCTTCGCGCGGCTGATGCCGGGCGTGATCGCCGTCTACACCGGCGCCGACCTCGCCGACCAGGTCGAGCCGATGGTCTTCCAGATCGCGCGGATCGTGCCGCCGCCGGTGAGGGAGTCGACCGGCGCGACCTCGCGCGTGCACCCGATGCCGGCGCTGCCGACCGAGCGCGTCACCTACGTCGGGCAGCCGCTGGCGATCGTGGTCGCCGAGAGCCGCTACCTCGCCGAGGACGCGCTCGAGCTGATCGAGTTCGAGCTGGAGCCGCTGGAGGCGATCGTCGACCCGGTCGCGGCGCTGGAGCCCGGCGCGCCGCTGGTCGAGCCGGAGTGGGGGAGCAACGAGGCGCTCCAGTACCACTTCGTCAGAGGGGATCCCGAGGCCGCCTTCGCGAACGCCGACGTCGTCGTCGAGGAGACCTTCCGCTCGCACCGCCACGTCGCCGCGCCGATCGAGACGCGCGGCGTCGTCGCCGCGCCCGACCCCTACGACGGCACGCTCGCCGTCTGGTCCTCGACGCAGACGCCCCACCAGCTGCGCGACTTCCTCGCAGGCGCCTTGCGGCGCGCGCCCGAGACGCTGCACGTGCGCGCCCCCGACGTCGGCGGCGGCTTCGGACCGAAGGGCGCGATCTACCCGGAGGAGCTGGTCGTCCCCTGGGTCGCGAGCGAGCTGGGGCGGCCGGTCAAGTGGATCGAGGATCGCTCCGAGCACTTCTCCGCGACGACCCACGGCCGCGAGCAGGTCCACACGATCGCGCTCGCCGCCGACAGGGACGGCCGCATCGTCGCGCTGCGCGACCGCGTCGTGCACAACTGCGGCGCGTTCAACATCCTCGGCCTCGTCGTGCCGTACAACACGCTGACGCACCTCGTCGGCATGTACGACATCCCCGTCGTCGACGTCGAGCTGCGCGCCGCGGTCACCAACACCGGTGTGACCGCGCCCTACCGCGGCGCGGGCCGCCCGGAGGCGGTCTTCGCGATGGAGCGGATCGTCGACCGGCTCGCGCGCACGCTCGGGATCGACCCGGCCGAGCTGCGCGAGCGCAACGCGATCCCGCCGTCGGCGCTGCCGTACGAGACCGGCATGATCTACCGCGACGGCACGCGCCAGACCTACGACTCCGGCGACTATCCGGAGCTGCTGCGCAAGGCGCGCGAGCTGGTCTGCGACGAGGACTGGGCCGCGCGCGCCGGCAGCGGCCGCGAGGTCGGCGTCGGCTACGCCGCCTACGTCGAGGGGACCGGCGTCGGCCCGTTCGAGAGCGCCTCGGCGACCGTCCTGCCGGGCGGCCGCGTGCGCGTCGCGACCGGCTCCTCCTCGCAGGGCCAGGGCCACCGCACGACGCTCGGGCAGATCGCGGCCGACGCGCTGGGCGTGCCGCTGGCGGCGATCGAGATCGTCGGCGGCGACACCGGGGCGATCGCGACCGGCTTCGGCACGATCGCCAGCCGCTCGGTCGTCGTCGGCGGCAACGCCGTCGCGAAGGCGTGCGCGGCGCTGCGCGAGCAGGCGCTGACCGCCGCCGCGCAGCTCGGGATCGAGGTCGGCGAGGACGACGAGCTGCCGCTGGCGGCGATCGGCGGCGCGCTGACGCCGTTCAACCCCGGCCGGCCGGCCGGCGCGCCGGCGCTGCTGCACGCGCAGGTCGAGCACTACCCCGGCCCGGTCACCTACGCCGCCGGCGTCCACGCCGCGGTCGTCGCCGTCGACCCGCGCACCGGCGAGGTCGAGCTGCTGCGCTACGCCGTCGCGCACGACTGCGGGCGCGCCGTCAACCCGGCGATCGCCGACGGCCAGATCGTCGGCGGCACGATGCAGGGGATCGGCGGCGCGCTCTACGAGGAGCTCGTCTACGACGACGACGGTCAGCTGCGCACCGGCAGCTTCATGGACTACCTGCTGCCGACCGCCGGCGAGCTGCCCGAGTTCCGCCTCGCGCACGTCGACGCGCTCTCGCCGCTCAACCCGCTGGGCGTCAAGGGCCTGGGGGAGGGCGGCGCGATCGGCCCGATGGCGGCGATCGCCAACGCCGTCGAAGGCGCGCTCGCCGACCGCGGCGTCGTCGTCCGCAGCTGCCCGCTCACGCCTGACCGCGTGCGCGGGCTGATCCGCGCCGCACACGAACCCGTCTCCACCGCCCGCCAGGAGTCGTCATGAGCACCACCGCGCCACGCCCCGCAACCGCCCGCCTCTCCAACGGGGAGGCGATCGCCGACCTCGCCCGCGCCGAAGAGGGCCTGATCTCGCGGCGGATCTTCGCCGACCCGGAGGTCTACGCGCTGGAGCAGGAGCGGATCTTCGCCAGAGGCTGGTTCTTCATCGGCCACGAGAGCGAGATCCCCGAGCCCGGCGACCTCGTCACGCGCTCCTGCGGGATCGATCCCGTGATCCTCGTGCGCGACGACGAGGGCGTCGTGCGCGTCTTCCTCAACTCCTGTCGCCACCGCGGCATGCGCGTCTGCCGCACCGACCGCGAGAACGCCTCCTTCCTGCGCTGCCCCTACCACGGCTGGGCGTACAAGAACGACGGCAGACTGATGACGGCCGCCGCCGAGGAGCACTACGAGGAGGGCGAGCTGGACAAGCCCAACCTCGGCCTGATCCCGGTCGCCAAGCACGACAGCTACCAGGGCCTGATCTTCGCCACCTGGGATCCCGAGGCGCCCGACCTCGACGACTTCCTCGGCGACATGAAGTACTACCTCGACATCATCGTCGGCCGCACCGGCGGCGTCGAGGTGCTCGGCCCGCCGCAGGTGTGGGACGTCGAGACCGGCTGGAAGTTCGCGACCGACAACTTCACCGACAACTTCCACGTCTTCTCCGCGCACCACTCGCTGGTCGAGCTGGGGATGCTGCCGAACGACCCCGACTTCGCCTCCCACGGCCACATGATCGTCGCCGAGGAGGGGCACATCCTGCACCTCACCGGCGGCGCGCCGACGGAGGAGTACGAGCTGTTCGGGCTGCCGCACGAGCTGCGCGCGCAGATCCCCGACCACCTCACGCCCGAGCAGGTCGAGATGGCGAGAAGGACCGCGTACAGCGCCGGCACCGTGTGGCCGAACTTCCACTGGCTGCAGCTGATGAGCAGCGGCACGATCGGGCAGAGAGACGTGCCGTTCCTGAACTTCCGCCTCGAGGTCCCGATCTCGCCGACGCGCACGCGCATGTGGTCGTGGCTGGCGGTCGACAGAGACGCCTCGCCGGAGTTCCGCAAGGCGACGTACGAGACCTACGCGCGCACGTTCGGCCCGGCCGGCATCTACGACCAGGACGACATGGAGAACTGGGAGGACTGCACGCGCGCCGCGCTCGGTCCGGCCGCCAAGCAGCACACGCTCCACCACACGATGGGGATCGCGCGCGAGATCGACGAGAGCTGGCCCGGCCCCGGCAGAGCGTACGCCGACGCCTACGGCGAGATGACGCAGCGCTCGTGGTACGCCGCCTGGCGCACCTACATGACGAGAGAGCACCGCGGCGACGCCGGCCCGGCCGGTGAGGTGACGGCGTGAGCGCGCTCACGGGCGGCGCGCTGCTGCCGAACACCGACGAGTACGGCCGCGTGCTGGAGTTCCTCCACCACGAGGCCGAGCTGCTCGACACGTACAGATTCGCCGACTGGCTGGAGCTGTTCACCGACGACGTCGCGTACTCGATGCCGGTCCGCACGACGCAGTTCCTGACCGACGGCGAGGGCTTCCACGAGTTCGGCTTCTTCGTCGACGACCACGCGACGCTGATGACGCGCGTGAAGCGGCTGGAGACCGAGTTCGCGTGGGCCGAGACGCCGCCCTCGCGCACCCGTCACTACGTCTCCAACCTGCGGCTGGAGCGGGCGGCCGAGGGGCCGGAGCTGGAGGCGCGGATCAACTTCATGGTCACGCGCACGCGGCAGGACCTCGACTACCAGATGTTCACCGGCGTGCGCAGAGACCTGCTCGTGCCCGACGGCGACGCGTACAAGGTGCGCAGACGGACGATCCTCGTCGACCAGACGGTGATCACGGCGACGAACCTCTCGGTCCTCTTCTGAGATGGAGAGCACCGGCACGTTCACGGCGGTCGTGAGCACCGCCGAGCTGCGCCCCGGCTTCCTCACGACGCACATGGTCGAGGACCGCGAGCTGATCGTCGCGACGACGGCGGAGGGCTTCCACGTCTACGACGCGACCTGCCCGCACTCCGACTTCCAGCTCGTCCCGGGGCGGCTGCCGAAGGGCTGCCTGGTCGAGTGCCCGATGCACGGCGCGCGCTTCGACGCGGCCACCGGCGCGGTCACGAAGGGCCCGGCGAAGGATCCGCTGGACCCGATCGAGTCGCGCATCGTCGACGGCACGCTCGAAGTGCTCGTCGACTGGATCTGAGTTTTCACCACGAGAGGAACCGAATCGATGCTCTGGCTCGAAGGAGAGGTCGCGCTGGTCACCGGCGGCGGCTCGGGAATCGGCCGCGCCGTCGTCGACCGCTACGTCGCCGAGGGCGCGCGCGTCTGCGTCACCGACGTCAACGCGGAGCGGCTGGCGGAGGTCGCCGCCGCGCACGGCGACGCCGTCACGACGATCGTCAGCGACGTGCGCTCGCTGGCTGACAACAAGGCGGCCGTCGCGCATGCGCTGGCGACCTTCGGCAGACTCGACGTCTTCGTCGCCAACGCCGGCCTGTCGGACATGTTCAGAGACCTCGCCAACATCCCCGAGGAGAACCTCGAGGCCGCCTACGACGCCGTCTACGACGTCAACGTCAAGGGCGTGATCCTCGGCGCGAAGGCCGCGCTGCCGGCGCTCGTCGAGTCGAACGGCACGCTGGTCGTGACGCTGTCGAACTCGTCGTTCTGGCCCGACGGCGGCGGGATCATGTACATCTCGTCCAAGCACGCGGCGCTCGGCGTCGTGCGCCAGCTCGCGCACGAGTGGGCGCCGGCGGTGCGCGTCAACGCGGTCGCGCCGGGCGCGACGCGCACGAACATCACGCTGCCGGAGGCGCTCGGCACCGACGAGCACGGCAGACCGCTGCGCGCCCACGCGCACGAGTCGAACACCGACCGCGAGGTCGAGCGCGTCGTGCCGCTGGCCAAGCACGCCGATCCCTCCGACCACGCGGCCGCGTTCGTGCTCGCGGGCTCGCGCGCCAACGGCGCGATCATGACCGGCTCGGTGATCGAGACCGACGGCGGCCTCGGCATCCGCGGCATGCGGCGCGTGCGCGGCGGC